>JAIBDK010000240.1 GCA_024679435.1 Gammaproteobacteria bacterium
CGAAACTTCCGAATCAAAGAGATTGATAAGAGTGTCATGTCCCTTGCAGTACTGTAGTGATTTTCCGCTGGTAACCCGCTACTGTTTGCAAAACTGGAATTCACCATGCCGATTTTTGCTGATGCCAGATTCATGCGCGCAGCAAAACCTTCTTCCGTCCCTCCTATATGCTCTGCCAGGGCAACGGCTGCATCGTTACCAGACTGAATAATTAAGCCCTGTATTAATTCTTCTATGGTCACATACGTATCGACCTGAATAAACATTTTAGATCCGGGGGTTTTCCAGGCTTTCTTGCTGACATAAACCTTGTCCTGCATAGTAATCTCGCCTTTACTCAGCGCATCAAAAACCAGGTAGCTAGTCATTAATTTGGTAAGACTGGCGGGTTCGATTTGTAAATCGGCATCTTTGCTGCCGAGAATCCAACCGGTTTCAAAATCAGCCAGAATCCAGCTTTTAACATCCACTGACGGTGCAGGCACTTCGGCCTTAATGACCTCTGGAATCTCCACAAGGGTGGCATGACTGGCAGAAATCAGAAAAAAACCAGAGGCAAAAATAAATGCTGAGGTTAGAAGAAAATTAACAAGATGACTTTTCATTAATGCTATGAATTTAGAAGCGTAGAACATGGATAGTAATTATATTATTTCAGTTGAGTGGATGCACCACCCCTTTAGCAAAACAACGGACATAGTACATGGAGTAGTATTAACCGCTACTTAACAAGTATCAGGTTGTGTTGACCCAACTGTGATTCCAGTAAATCTAACGCGGCCCTGGCTTGCGAATCGTTTTCATAAGGTCCAACCTTTACTTTAAAAGGAGGTTTGCCTGCAAATTGGGCATCTAAAGAATCAGGATAAACGGTATATCCGAAACGTCGAAGTCTATCTCTCATGGCAGTCACGTTTATTTTGTCGGAGAAAGCGCCGACCTGAATAAAGTATGATCCAAGCTGCTTATCAGTTCCACTACCAGCAGTGCCAGATTGTGACGCATAGACACTATTATCAATATAGGTTGCTACGTTGGTAGAGGGATCAAGGGCTTCAATTTTAACCTTTCCTGTTCCTTTATCTGCGATCCCCAGTTTGTGAGCGGCAGCGTAAGAAAGATCAATAATCCGGCTGTGCAAAAACGGACCTCGGTCATTGACCTTCACTACGATCTGTTTCCCGGAATCCAGTGACGTGACCCGAACATATGTCGGCAGTGGCAACACTGGATGAGCTGCAGTCATCGCCCACATATCGTAAACTTCTCCACTTGACGTTGTTCGACCGTGAAATTTTTGACCATACCATGATGCGGAACCTGCCTGAACAAAGCCTTTGGATGATTTCAGCGGGACATATTTCTTGCCCAGCGCTTCATAAGGGTTATTACCGGTTTTGCTCCTGGGTTCAATTTTTGGTACTGCGTCAGGAATACTGTTGTAATCCCTGGTTTCAGAAGGTGGGCGGTCACCACCATAGTAGCCGCCGCCAGATTTATCCGGCTTGTTTCCTGAGCAGGAAGCCAGAAAAATCCCCGCAATAATCAATGCGACGGGGAAGAAACGCATTATTGGGCGTCGCGTTTAGCAGAAATAGCTTCGGAAAGCTGTGTCACTGCCATGGCATAATTAGTACTTGGATTATAACGGGTTATAGCATAGAAATTTTTGTAGGCCACAAAGTAGCTTTTACCCTGTTCCTGAGTAAGCGAAACCAGTGCCGCTTTGTCGCTGCCGTTTGCCGGATTAAACGGAACTCCAGCGCTGACTAGTCCGTCTCTATTATGAATCAGTTTGGCTTTTTTGCTTATAAGGCTGGCCGCTGAATCCGGGATAACACCATCAACCGGGCTATATATTGCCTGATTGTTTTTCCATCCATGAACGGCAAGATAATTGGCAACGCTGCCTATTGCATCTACGGTTTCATTAACAAGATCCCTCTTTCCATTGCCGTTGAAGTCCACTGAATAGGCTTTATAACTACTAGGCATAAATTGAGGAATTCCGATTGCACCGGCGAATGAGCCGACCACCGAATTAGCTTCAATGTTTTCATCCCGAGTCATATTTAGAAAAGTTCGAAGTTCGGCAGTAAAGAATTTGCTACGTCTTGGATACGCTGCTGACAAGGTGACCAAACTGTTTAAGACGCTTTTGTCTCCGATTCTGGTTCCATAGTGGGTTTCAACTCCAATTAGCGCCACCGTTACTTCAGGTGGAACACCGTATTCTTGCTGGGCCCGATTCAGGGTTTTTTCATAGGTGCTCCAAAATTTAACGCCCAGGTCAATACGATTATCATTAATGAAAAGCTTTTTGTACTTGTACCAGGGTAATGCTTCCCATTGCTTGTCCATTAATGCGAGAGATTTCTCGTCGATTTCGGCGGTCGACAGTAGACGGGTTAATTCATCAGCGGGATATCCGTCTTCGGCCGCCATTTCTGCAATGAGCGTTTTAAGCACGGGATATTGATCTACATCTAGCGCCATACCGTTACTGGAGATCAGTAACAGTATAATTCCGGTGATCACTTTTTTAAACTGAGATATTGAGATGTCTGTATATGTCATTAGCGCCTGCCAAGAAAATTTCTATTATTGGAAATGCTCATCAGGATTCCAAACCCAATCATGAGTGTAACCATAGATGTTCCACCATAACTTAACAGTGGCAGAGGAACACCTACTACGGGCAATATTCCGGATACCATTCCAATATTAACAAATACGTAGAAGAAAAATGTTGTGGACAGGCCACCGGCAAGTAATCGTGAATAAGTATCCTGAGCATAAAATGCGATCAGTAGTCCTCGGATAATAAGAAATAGATATAGTGCGAGCAATATCAATATTCCGATCAATCCAAATTCTTCGGCAAAAACGGCAAAAATAAAGTCAGTACTTCTTTCTGGAATAAACTCAAGCTGCGACTGTGTTCCGGACAACCATCCCTTTCCACCAACGCCCCCTGAGCCGATTGCAATTATAGACTGTATTGTATGATACCCTGCGCCAAGTGGATCAGACCATGGATCAAACAGAGTCAACACGCGTCGTCGTTGGTAGTCGTGTAAGACAAAAGCCCACATTACCGGTGCTGCGGATGCCAGAATGAATACCACTGAAATAATTAGTTTCCAGCTTATGCCGGCCAGAAAAATGACAACTATCCCGGTCAGCGCGATAAGAAGGGCTGTGCCCAGATCGGGTTGAAGAATAACCAGGACCGCAGGCACCAAAACTACGAGAATAGCCAGCATCAAAAATACAGGCCTTGCTGGAAGTGGAGACCGGGTCAATACCCAGGCTACCATCATCGGCACGCCTATTTTCATGATCTCAGCGGGTTGAAATCGAAATAATCCCAGATCTATCCAGCGTTGCGCGCCCTTGCCAATGATGCCCACACCGAGGACAATAAACAACAGAGCCAGCCCGGCGAGATAGAGGTGTATAGACCATCTCGATAAGATGGTCGGCGGAATTCGAGCAAACAGTAGCATCAACAGAAAAGCAAAACCCCCACGGATTCCATGTTTAATAAGCAGGTCTTCATTCTCACCCCCAGCGCTATAAAGAACAATGAGACTTATGCCACTCAACATGAGGATTACCGTTAATAACGGGTAGTCAACATAACTTCTGGAGTTGTCGTTATTCAACTTCCAGTCGCTCTCTTCGCACTATTATCAGCAAGTTCTTTCTCGGGCTCTTCAAGTCCAATTCCTAGCCGTTGAGTCAAATAATAATCAATCAAACTTCCGCCAATGGGAGCGGCGGTGCGGCTCCCGCTTCCGGCATGCTCTACAATAACGGCTATGGCGATTTTGGGTTCATCCAAAGGAGCAAAACCAATGAAAAGTGAATGATCCTTATGTTTTTTAATGGTATTTTCTTCATCGTAAGTCTGATTCTGAGCGATGCTTTTTACTTGCGCCGTTCCAGTTTTGCCTGCCATCTGGTAATTTATATCCTTGCCAAGTCGGCGAGCAGTTCCACGTTTACCATGGATCACGTCGCGCATACTGCGTATAACCTGCTCATAAAACTCATCCTGACGTAATTTTTCGACTCCAATTACTTTTGGATCTATGGGCTCTCGAACTTGACTTTGGGGATGCTCAATGGCGGACAGGAACTTTGGAGACATTTTCTTTCCCCGGTTGGCGAGAGTGGCTGTTGCCACGGCCAGTTGTAGCGGAGTGACGAGCATATATCCCTGCCCTATTCCTGTGATAATGGTTTCCCCGGGATACCAAGGCTGCCCACGGGCTTGTTTTTTCCACTCTCTTGACGGCATTAACCCTGTCGGCTCACCGAGAAGATCAATTCCTGTTTGCTGACCAAATCCAAAACGGCTCATGCCATCATGCATACGATCAATTCCAAGTTGCTTGGCAAGACGATAAAAATAGACGTCA
>JAIBDK010000148.1 GCA_024679435.1 Gammaproteobacteria bacterium
GAATCAACGCCAGCGGTGTGTCCTGGTCGAATGCAATCACCCGGTCAACACAACGCAGAGCGGCGATCACTGCCAGCCTGTCATCCAGTGAATTTATCGGTCGACTCGGGTCCTTGCCCTGTCTGCGCACTGAATCGTCGGTGTTTATCCCGACCACCAGAGACTTCCCAAGATCTGATGCCTGTTGCAAATAGTGGACATGCCCGCGATGCAGAATGTCGAAACATCCGTTGGTGAATACCAGTGGTCGGGGCAGGGTGCTAATCCAGTCCCCGATTTTGACTCCTGATGATGAGCTGTAGACTCGGCTGTCACTCATAGTTATGCGTTAAACTGGAATCAACTCGAGATTGACTTGAGCACTGCAATGTTTTTGCCTGGACTATTCGTCGATGTACTCGAAGACTTTGACGATATGTGTAACACCACTCACGCTTCGAGCTGCATCCACCGCCGCTTCAGCTTCAGGATGAGTTACTAATCCAAGCAGATAAACTTTGCCGCGTTCGGTTACCACCTTTATATTAGTGGACGGTACGCCGTCCGCGCGGACCAGTTTGGATTTAACCTTGCCGGTAATATAGGAGTCATTGGCCCGGCTGTTCATATTGGTCTGTCCAGAAAGCTCAAGCTCGTTGACTACCTCCCGGGTATCAATATATGACCGTGCCAGCTTTTCTGCATATTGTCGTTGCTCATCGTTATGTACTTCGCCGGTCAGCAGGACGATGCCGTTAATTATAGTGGTGCTGATATTTACCGCACTTCCAAGTTTTTCATCAGACAGATATTCCTTGCGCAGTCTGAGTTCAAGGGTATTGTCATCGACACTCTGTTTAACTGTGCGACGTTCCATATAAAGGTCGACAGCGGTAACGGTCGCCGTCCCTATGGCAATGGGAACACACGCGGTGAGTATCTGAGTTGTCATGACAAAGACCAAACCAAGTAACAGCGCTTTGATAGGTTTTTGCTGAATACGGCGCAACTGGATCATATTAATTTTCTCCTGCAATGGGGTATAGATAACCGCAAATTTTGGTGGGGCTAGTATACATTGAGTTTTATGAATCGTTGCTGATTTATCAATTGATTTTCAGGGGTTTTAGTGCGCTGCAGTTCGACCCTGCAACCACAGGTTTCGGCAGTAATTAATAATTGAGTGGTCGGCGTTGATTCCGCCAAGTGACAGAAGTATTAAAGTCAGTCGAAAGAGGCGGTCACTGAAATGCATTGTCGATCCACTGGATATCGATGTTTTTGCCTACCCCGCTTATGGCGACAACATCAAAGCGACATTCTTCATAGTCAAGATTGGCGTTTTTCTGAATAAAGAGTTGTGCTGTTTTGCGTATGCGGGTTTGCTTGGACGCCGTGATACTTGCCGCAGCTCCGCCAAAATCTTCGTTTTTTCTGTATCGTACCTCAACAAATACCAGACAGATTCTGTCTTTCATAATCAGGTCAATTTCTCCAACCTTGGTGCGAAAGTTTTTCTGAATCAGCTTGAAACCCCGTTTTTCGAGAAAAGCCCAAGCCAGCGATTCGGCGGATTCGCCTGACTGAAGATGAATGGCCCGAGGGCACATTATTGAATAGCCTGATCCGGACTGGCTGGTTTGTAAGGGTTTAATGGCTGGGGTAATCCTGAGCTGAATTTCGACCATACCGGATGTTGAATCACTGCGCCCGATTGATTCACACTCAAAGTAATGGCTTCGCCGGCAAACCGGCTCCATTTACTGGCTCTAAGTCCGGAGAGTCTGGGAATTAATTGATAACTTTGCAGACCAAGCGCATAAAGTTTGTCCAGAGACGTGCCTTGATAGGGTCGTCTGGGTTTGGCCGGAATGACACCCTCATCCGAAAGGTCATCATTCAACATACCATCTTCAAGCTGATCTCCATTCATATCAGAAACAACGCTCTCATTAATTTCCTGGTTTAAGATAACCGGATTTTGCTCTTCAGATATTTCAGCATCTGCCACACCAGGCTCTTCTGAAGCTTCTTCATCTATCAGTTTGTCGCTTTGTTCTGCTTGATCTGCCTCTAGTTCTAACAGCGCAATCTGTTCCGGAGTCATGTTTTCAGTTCCTCCCGACTCAAGCGCCGCGGCAGCTGCTTCTTCGGCCTCTTTGGCGGCTTTAGCCGCTGCTTTTAATGCGGCTTCTTCGATTACTTTTTCTTTGTAGAGTTCGACGCTATCCAGCATCCATTTCATTTCACCAAATATTAATCCGTCCAGATCGGCGTCTACAGCCGGCTCTGGCTTCCCACTATAGACATAGGACGTCGCATAGAGCGGTAGATCATGAGCCTGAAAAAATCTAAGTTGGGGCACAACCAGTCGCGCATACTCAGAGCTTGCCGCCAGAAACAGAAAATCCATATCCTCATATCGTCGCGGTGTAAATTTTAGTTTGACCCCGGTCTGAGCTTCAATAAGTCGATGCCGGGCAACACTTTTATCAAGGCCCAGAAACTTCTCGATGACACGTGTGTAGTCGGAGACTTCTGCAGGGAATGAGTTGTTACGCACGACAACACCGCCCAGACTTTCCCAATGAGAAACAAATGCCGCCCCTACTCGCTGCCCCCACGGATTGCCGATGCGTAAAACTGCAGCCTGTCGATAACCGTCGGACCAGGCCTTTTCAGCAACCTGACGGGCCTCCACTTCTGGTGACAGGCTGATTCCATACAGGTTCCCTGCTTCTTTACCCGGCAATATTTCAGCGATGACCAGAGTGTCTGTTTCGGAAGTCAGATTGCTCATCAGGCTTTCAGCCGCGCTTCGACCCAGCGGGCCCACTACAAAATCAGCACCATCATTAATTGCAGCCTGATAGTAAAGGGAGCTTAAGCCGGATTCTTCGCCAACGTCATAGAGAATTATTTCAGGTTTCGGAAAAGAGGGATCTCTTAATTGTGCTTCAGTAAAACCGTCATAAAAGGCTTTTGCGGCGTTGCCGTAAGCCGAAGTCAAAGGCAACAATAGCGCAATTTGGCGATATTGATTGAGCTGCACGGTGCCGGATGCCAGTTGTAGTACTTCGTCAATCAGTGGATGCGCCGGGTAAATGTCGCGCCAGATCTGAACGTCTGCCTGGAGAAAATCCGGGGTAGTAGAATTCAAGATCTCAGCCAGAGCAACCCAGCCCTGAAGATCTTGCGCTGAATATTTTTCTTCCAGTAGCGAAAGATGCAGGGCGTCCATGGACTGTAGTTGCTGCAATATTTTCTGTTGATTTGCAACTCGTTCCTGTTCAATAAGCAGTGGATCGAGCATTAGTAATGAAGTGGTAGCGTCTGACTTTCGGCCAAGCGCAATTTGTGCTTCGGATTTGATCGTCAATATTTGTTGACGAACTTCCTGATCTCGAACTTGCTCAAGGTTTATGTTGTCCATCATGTTTAATGCGAGCTTCGGGTTTCCGGTGCGGGCTGCAACCCTCGATTGAATGATGATTAGTGAGAGCGTTTCGTTTGGTGTGAGCGGATAGCTTTCGAGTTGCCGGGTTATGGTTTGTGCGGTTTGAATCTGTTCGCGGTCCAGAAATTCATTGATTGCCCGGATAAGCAGTCCCGGAACTTCATCGGCGGGTGCTGTATTTGCTTGCTCCACCAGTTCCCAGGGATCATCAAGAACAACGATATCAGCATCTTGCTCAAGGCCATGAACGATGGGTTCCGGCTCTTTGTCTACAGCAGTTGCTGGGTTTGGCGTTACCGTTTCAACAATTACTGGCTGGTCTACAGGCAAATTCTCGGGGCCTGATGCACAACTTGACAATAGCAGAGACATTGCTAACGTTGTTGTTAGAGATATCGGCCAGTGAGAGCCACGGGTTCGAAAACCCGAATTCAACAGATTACACCCAAACATGTTATAGAATTCCCGCCTTTAATTATCAAAGTATACGAGACCCGTCGATGAACAGCAAAACAGGCACGTTGTATATTGTAGCAACTCCCATCGGCAATCTTGCAGATTTTGGAATCCGCGCGGCAGAAATTTTGTCAGAAGTTAACCTGATTCTCGCTGAAGACACTCGCCACGCAGCGAAGTTGTTAAAACATTACGGAATAACTACCCGGACCCGGGCGTTTCACGACCATAATGAGCAAACTTATTCTGCCGAGATTATACGCCTGCTTTTAAACGGAGAGGATCTTGCGCTAATCAGTGATGCCGGGACACCATTGATTAGTGATCCGGGCTATCGTTTGGTAAGAATGGCCCGAGAGCAGGGAATTGATGTGTCACCAATCCCGGGACCAAGCGCGTTGACGGCAGCAATTTCAGCATCCGGAGTGGCCACAGACAGGTTTTGTTTCGAAGGGTTTCTGCCCTCGAAGAGAAATCAACGGATTGAGACACTGACAAAGCTGTCTCAGGAGCAGCGAACTATTGTTTTCTATGAGTCCAGCCATCGGATTAAGGATGCGCTGGAAGATCTGGAAGCCATTTATGGTGAGGGCCGAGAGATTTGCGTTGCCCGGGAGATTACTAAAAAATTTGAATCTTTCTATTTTGGTTCTCCCGCAACGGTTCGGGAGCAGATAGCCGTTAATTCAAATAATCTTAAAGGGGAGTTCGTTATTGTCGTTTCCGGCAACAACGATGCCGATAAAGCGTGGGCTAATGCCTGCACTCTGGTGAATCGTCTTAAATTGGAGTTGCCGATCAAACAAGCCTGCAGGATTGCCGCAGATACTTTTTCTGTTAGCAAGAATGAATTGTACAACTGCGTGCTTGCCGAACGCAGATCCGAATAACTGCAGAGGTTCGGTCCGGTTCAACTCTGTTGAGCCGCTGGATAAGGGGGCCGGTGTTAAGTTCGCTGCACCAGACCCGATAAGCTGAACCATCGATAACACAGATAGGCGACGGCCCCGCTGAACAGATGATAATTCATAGGCCGATCATTATCCGGATAGAGAATGACGGCTGCGGCGAAAAACAAAGCGCTGTCGATGAGAGCTGTCCGGGCCACCAGTTTCTTTTTCCACATCAGTATCGCTCCTGTCAGAACAAGCGGTGCCAGGGTGATGAGCCAGGTATCTGGTGCATGGGTAAACGGTTCGACAAAATATTCGAGCTTGTGAAGTAGTGTGGTGAAGCCGTGAATTTGGCACAATGAGGTAAACAGAAATACCGTTGCAAATCCCCACCAGATTATTCTACTACCATGGTTGCGGGCAATATGAGTGCAGGTCAGAAACAGGGTAAAAAACATGAAAATCGCAAATACGGCTGAGGGGTTTCCTTCGGAAAAATTGCCTGCATGGGGCAGTGCAAACAAAGAGATCGCAGCAAACTGGATAACAAATAGAAAAAACACGCCGTAATCATGCCGCCGCAGATTTTCAGGATTGAAAACTTCGCTCAATCGCCGGTCGACAATATTTGCTTGCTTAAGAGATAATAGTCCAGCGATGATTATCAAAGACATTGCGAACAGTTCGCTGCCTTCCTCAAGAATCAACCGGTTTCGCTGTTGATGCGCGCTCATTTTGATGTTGTGTTCAACAAATTCCAGAGAAACTACTGAAGCAAAAAAGCCAAGACCCATAATGATCAAAACAGCCGGCATTCGATAACCCGGCATTTTGAACAGGCCCCAAAGGGCGTAACCAAAGCCAACGATGAATATTATGGCGAACGGCAACAATGCTGGCCAGCCACCTACTTTGCTGACCATTTCATGAAGAGATCCGATTTCATCGTAACCAAGCGCGAGCAGCGCGATAGACAGCACATACCATTTAAAGGACGATGCAACAGATTGACAACTGCTCGCCATTCGATAGAACAATGTTGAGGCGATGAGTAGACAAATTCCTGACCACCACACCGCATAGTTTTCCTCACGACCGAGGCTGATGGCGGAAAAACTCATTTTGAACCAGTCTGGTTTGAACGGGGTGTACAAGTAAAGGTAAAGCGCACCGACAAACAGGCCGTGAACCAGCCAGATCCATATTGACCAGGCTGGGAATGAAGAGGTTGTGTTTCCCGGGGAACCTGATTGACGGTTCGTTGGTGCAGGAAACCAGGCCAAAAACGCAAGACATAATAACGCCCATAGGCCGGCTCTGGCTACCATGACTTTAAGTGAGGTGAAAATTGTAGGTTGATAGTTGTCTAGATTTGGCAGTTTTATCCAGGCC
>JAIBDK010000153.1 GCA_024679435.1 Gammaproteobacteria bacterium
CCTATTTTGAGCGTGATGCAAGCGGCAACTACCCCCGGGTAATTATCAACAGCATCAATATGAAACAGATGCTGGATTTGATAGGGAGTCAGAAATTCGACGAGCTTACAGACTACCTGGTATTCGAACTGGCAAAGCTGGCCGATGCCGGTGCTGACTTCGGGGTACTTGCCTCAAATACTCCACATATAGTTTTTGAAAAAGTAAATAAGTCATCCCCGCTTCCATTGATCAGCATCGTTGAGGCCACCTGTAAAAAAGCCCGGGATATGGGTCTGCAGCGTGTAGGGTTGACAGGCACAAAATTCACCATGCAAGGCGGGTTTTACAACAAGGTTTTTTCCCAACATGGTATTGAAGTGATCACCCCGGACGAGGCCGGGCAGAGCTATGTACACGACAAGTACATGAATGAACTGGTCAATGGAATCATCCTGGATGAAACCAGGTCCGGGTTACTGGGTATCATCAATAAGCTGATACACGACCATGACATTGAAGGTTTGATTCTTGGCGGTACCGAGCTTCCGCTGATCTTGAAAACCGATGATGTGCCGGGTATTCATGTACTGGATACCACCGAAATTCATGTTGGAAGCGTATTAAACCTGCTGGAGTAGATTCGCGTGTTTGTGGAGATAAACCCGTATGGACAATAGCCTTATATATCTTCTAATTGCTTTTGTTCTTATAGATATCCAGGCCTACTATTTTGGATATGTAAATCCGCCGTCAGTCCTGGCCTGGTTACAAAAAGCCAGCTTCATTGTATTTACCTTTATGTTGATTCCTCTGCTGGTTTACGTACTGTATTCTCAGGCCGGCAGTGTCGGCCGTTTAGAAAAACATGGAATTGAATCACACGCGGCAATTCAACATGCAGTTGGTATCGCTAATGGCCAGGGTGAGAATCCGACCTGGGTGTTTCAATTAAACAGTGATGAAAAAAATGTACTGGCGTTCTACAGGCAATCGCTTTCTTCATCAAGCTGGAAACAAACCGAAGATACAGGGCTATATTTAAGATATGCCCTGGAAGGGAAGACACTCACCATTGCGCAGAGACAATCTGCTATTGATAACACATTAACCATCATGATCAGAACAAAGCCATGAATCTAAAATCTGAAGAAAAACTACTGCGGGAGTTCAGCAAAATACTTGATGCACCAGGGCAGGCTGACAAACGGTTTATGCGCTATGCAAAAATAGCGATGTTCTTAAGCGCCCTGTTTGTTTTCTTTCTCCTGTCCGACAACATAGACCTAACAGAAAACAAGTTTTACTTTACTCTGCTCGCTTTTATCTCGGGCACCGCATTTGGTTTGAGTTTGTGGTTCTTCCAGGCAGGCACGCAAACCTCAGTCATGGCCAGGCATATGTCCAGGGATTCAGTAGATGAGCGATTGGCTGAAATCGAACGCGATACTACCGGCAGCTAAGATTTTAGGCATCAGGAGAAAACAAGCATGTCAGAGATTCGGCACCTTCTTAAGATCAACACACCTGCCTCGGCGGTCTATCAAGCCTTGACGCACCAGGCCGGGCTTCAACAGTGGTGGACGCCGGAAACAACTGCGATGCCGGTGGTTGGCTCAGTAAACGAGTTCAATTTTGGACCGAAATACCACAACAAGATGAAGGTCATACGTCTTGAGCCTGATAGGGCTGTCGAATGGGAGTGCCTGGAAGGCGATAAAGAGTGGATTGGCACGACCTTCCACTTTCTATTGGAGGAAGATGACGACGGGCAATCCACGCTGCGTTTCACTCATGGAAACTGGCGTGAACCGACTGATTTTCTTGCCCACTGCAACTATAAATGGGGTTATTACATGCGAAGCCTCAAGTTCTATTGCGAAACAGGCAAGGGAACGCCATTTCAGCCTGACGCCTGAATTCAATCATAAGATGCGCAGGTTGTGATTTCTTTGCAAGTCAAACGCCGCCAGAGGCATTTGAAAAAACACACAGCAGGATTAAATTTTATGAAACCGCTGGTCAGTATTTGCGTAGTAGTTGCTGCCGTTTTTCTACCTGCAGCGTCAGCTGAAACCCCCACATATAAGTCAAAGTACGCAGGCCAGGAAAAACGACTTATAAAAAGCCTATCTGACGATGATATTGAACAGCTGAAAAATGGAAAAGGGTGGGGTCTTGCTAAAGCAGCAGAACTCAATGGAATGCCTGGCCCTTTGCATATCCTGCAAATGAAAGACCAGGTCTCACTGACTCCCGGGCAGGAAGTAAAAATCCAGGCCTTGTTCGAAAATATGAAATCCAAGGCTATTCCGCTGGGAAACGAGCTAATAGAGTTGGAAAAAACTCTAAATGAGTCATTTGCTGATCGAACAATATCCAAACAGCAGTTATCCCAACAATTAGACGAAATCGCCAAGGTTAAAAAAGAGCTTCGCTATGTACATCTTGAAACACACCTGGCGACTCCAGCGATACTCTCAACCCAACAATTAGCTGAATACAACCGGCTGCGCGGCTATGATGCTGCTGACCCCTGTACCAATGTACCTGAAGGCCATGATGCCAAAATGTGGAGGAAACATAATGATTGTAATCAAGCTGACAAACCTGACACGGAGCTTCACGGTATGCTGATGTCTGCAAATGGAACATTCGAAGTTGATCTGAAACCACAGGAAGACGAGGGTTTTCCTGCAGGGCGTATGCTGATTGCGAAAACCTATGCCGGAGATATGGAAGGCACCGGAACAGGGCAGATGATCAGCAAAAGAATAGATGGCGGTGCGGCAGCATATTTTGCTGTCGAAGAATATTCCGGCACGGTTGGTGGGAAGAGTGGCACCTTCACACTACTCCACAACGGATATATGGATAATGAATCCCGGTTGCTGGAGATCAATATTCTTACAGGTTCAGGTACCGGGGAACTCGAGGGTGTCTCCGGTTCAATGCGTATCATCCAGGATGAAAACGGGCATGCCTATGAAATGGATTATGAGCTTTAAAACATTTCAAATAGAAGGGATTGATCAACATGCATAAATGTTCTTGTCTCTGCGAGGCTGTCATCCTGGAAGTAGAAGCCAGCCTGGACCCTGCTGAAGCATGTCACTGCACAAAATGCCGCAAGTGGTCGGGCCACCTTGGTGTGACAGTTGAGGTGCCCCGGTCCTCGGTGAGTATTCAAGGCGCTGAAAATATCAAGTGGTTCCATTCTTCCGAGAAGGTAAGACGCGGGTTTTGTGCCACTTGTGGAACGCCACTCTTCTTTGATCCCATTGATAAGGAGAAGCACGATTGGATTGCCATTTCGATGGGTGCATTTGATACCCCGACAGAAACAAAGATGGGGCTTCATATTTTCGTAGCTGAGAAAGGTGATTATTACGAGATCACCGATGATCTGCCGCAGAATGAGTATTGAACGCATAGCCGGGCAAAACACCGAAGATCAAACAAGCGCTCTCTTTATTGGAAGACGGGTAAACACACATGATCCATAACCTGAAGAAAGAAGCGGCGTCACTCAAAGAGCATTGGTCTCCCAGGGTACTTGGAAGAGTCAATGATCAGTATGTCAAAGTGGCCAGGTTGAAAGGTGACCTGGCCTGGCACAAGCATGACGAGGAAGATGAACTGTTCCTGGTGCTTGAAGGGCAGCTTCAATATGAATATCACCTTCACCCATTCCGTAGAACTGGGTGAAGGTGATATTCATATTGTCCCAATGGGAACGATGCACAATCCGGTTTGCGAGGAAGAGTGCCTGATTGCATTGATAGAAACCATCTCCACAAAACACACCGGTGATGTGGTGACCGGGAAAACGAAACCCATATCAGCACAACTGGGAAAAACCTAGGCAGTTCAGAACGGTGATAGTCAGCAACATTAATCTGTGATTCCGGTTTGAAATACCTTTCAACCGATCTGTACTCAAGTGCTTGACCTGACTACGGCTTCATACTTCAGAATCGGTTTTGACGGTGATTAACCGTCGATAGAAATTGATTAAATCAGGAGATGCAAAATGAGTAATGAAGTGATGGATAAAGACAAATGGGTCCTGTTGTTTAAAGAGATCGGCCTTGACGAGGCGACTATGGTCAAATGGCACAGGGAGTTTGAATCCAGGTACCCGGACGGGCATCAGTCTTTTCTTGAATGGCTGAATATCCCAAGTGACGAGATAGGTCGAATCCGGGCCTTGTAAAACCAACGGTGCGGGGTGGTTGGCCTGATTGGGTCAGCCACCTCCCACCATAAATGCAACTGGAAAAGCTGATGTTCACTATCGGGCAAGTGGCAAAAAAATATTCTCTTTCGAGAAGTACACTTATCTACTACGACAATGTCGGGGTCTTGTCACCGAGCGGCAGAAGCGAATCGAACTACAGGCTGTATTCCGAAAACGATCTGAAAAAGATGGACAGAATTATGCTGTTCCGCAGTGCCGGGCTGTCCCTGGAGGCCATTTCAACTCTGCTCGGTAAAAAGGGCAGTGATCTAAATTCAGCGTTTGAGCGCAGGCTGACTTCGATAAATCACGAGATCCAGGGGCTGAGAAACCAACAACAGGTCATCCTGAGATTACTGGAGAATCAAAGCTCAGAGAAGAATTCCAGGGTGCTCACCAAGGAAAAATGGGTCGCCATATTAGAGGCCAGCGGTCTCGATGAAAAGGGTATGCGGAATTGGCATATCGAGTTTGAAAAAAACTCACCCGAAGCCCACCAGGATTTTCTTGAATCCATTGGTATAGAGGATGAGGAAATCAGCCTGATCCGTGACTGGTCAAAATCCGGCAGCCACAAAGACTGAAGGATGTTTGTACACTAGGAGCATGAGGGTATTCAATTTCAAAGTCGCGTTGGTTATTTTCAGCTGTTTTGTTGGCGGTGTACTTTCCGCAGATAGCGGTAGTCCTTACCTCTTTGTCCTGGGTGTCGCCCAGGATGCCGGTTACCCCCAAACGGGTTGTTATGAAGAACATTGTTTGCCGGGGTGGCAGGACGCCAGGCGTAGACGCGGCGCAGTTTCGCTTGGATTGATTGACCCCGCGGCCAACAAAAAATACATATTCGATGCCACACCCGATTTTCCTGCGCAGTTGTACGCACTTGAAGTGGAGGCGCCCTCCGAACGTTATGAATTGAACGGAATATTCCTGACCCACGCACACATCGGTCATTACACGGGATTGATGTTCCTCGGGCATGAGGCCATGGGTGCATCCGGCGTTCCCGTTTATGCGATGCCGAGGATGAAGGAATACCTGGCTGGCAATGGCCCCTGGAGCCAGTTGGTCAATTACAAAAATATCACCCTCAAAGCGCTGCAGAATGAAAAAACCGAGGAACTTGGTTCACTCAGGGTAACGCCATTCCTGGTTCCGCACCGGGATGAGTACTCGGAGACCGTGGGTTACCGGATCGATGGCCCGGATAAATCGGCGGTATTTATCCCGGATATCAATAAATGGACGGACTGGCAGACCGAATTATCGGAGTTGGTTAAAACCGTCGACTATGCCCTGATAGACGCAACATTCTTTGCGGACGGTGAACTGCCCGGTCGCGATATGTCAAAAATTCCACACCCCTTTGTTGTTGAGAGTATGGAGACCCTGGCAGCCTTGCCGGTCGCGGAACGTAACAAGGTATGGTTTATCCACCTGAACCACACGAACCCACTGTTAAATACACAAAGCGAAGAGAGTAAACTGGTCAGGGAGAAGGGGTTTAATATAGCCGTCGAAGGCATTCGACTTGGTCTCTGAGGGCCTGGATGGATGGATCAAAAAGAAATCAACAAGACCGAGTGGGCAGATCCGGAGAATTGGGGTGGTCCGCGCTGGATTTCCGTTTACTTCAGCAAAAAAGATTCAAGAACCTGGGTGCCGAAGCAGATTCCATGGATGGGCTGGACACTAAACCTGGCAAAGTCTTCTGGCGTGATGATGTTTCTTTCTGTCCTGCTCGGCCTGTGCCTGTTGCCAATGTTGGTGCTGATATACATAACCCGATGATCAAGGCTTCCTCCCGTAGTGAGTGGCGTACC
>JAIBDK010000403.1 GCA_024679435.1 Gammaproteobacteria bacterium
AGGGCATGAGAAAAGCATGTCCGTCCTGGTATCACCTGCCCTGTTTTTTGTTAGCTGGCTTACCCCGGAAGGTTCCTGAACGCTGGTCAAATATTCAAACGTCGGAGCAGCACAGACTGTTTGTGAAAGTCCGATACCGTAGTTAAAAGCCGTCGTTAGAAAAGTAAGAATTTTTCATGAATTGGCAAGTTAAGTTTTGGGAAATTCATTTGTATCGGCGGTGATCGTTGACCAATACACGGGGAGAAAACCAAACTGTGGAATAGAATAAGGACTAAAAGTCCTGCTCAGTTTGCATATGGTATCTGACCTCTGACCACGTGTCAGTGGGGAAAATCCACAATAGAGTAAGGGTGGCCTCGCCTTGGTTTTTGATTCCATGTGTCAGGTCTCCCGGTACGTAGATACAAGACCCTGACTCTACTTTGACTGTTTTGTCCCCAAGTAATACTTCTCCTGATCCATGTTGAACGTAATAGACCTCATGTTCGGCATGGTAATGGGCATCCAGTTTCGCTCCCGGTGGAACCTCACAAACTCCCATGGTAATCCCCTGGGTGTTGTTGGCGGCATTTTCTGCGTCGGCATCGACTCCCCCAAGAAACGTTTTCCAGCGAATAACGTCGCTTCTGCCCTCTTCGCCTTTGATGTACTCCCATTCGACATCGTCATCCTGAATTTTTCGGGTCAGAGGCATGTCTGAGTTCATTTTTCTACGAATGCGCGTTCTATTACATACTCTCGGAAGTCGCTTTTCCGAGTTTCTTTAAACCCCATCTCATCAAGGATTTCAGAAATACTTTCAAGCATGCCGGGGCTGCCGCACAACATAAAGCGGTCATCATTTACGCTGAGTGTGGGCATGCCGGTATCTTCTATCAACTTCCCGGATTTGAGGAGCGTAGTGATTCTTCCATAGTTCTTGAAAGGTTCTCTGGTTACAGCAGGATAGTAGATCAGTTTGTCTTTTACACTGTCACCAAAATACTCGTTGTCCTGTAGCTGGTGAGTTATCAGTTCCTGATAGGTTAATTCATTAATGAATCGGCAACCGTGAACCAAAATAACTTTTTCAAAATTTTCATAGACATCTGGATCCTTGATGATAGACAGGAAGGGAGCCAGTCCGGTGCCGGTGCTTAGCATCCATAAATGTTTTCCGGGACGCAGGTGATCCCATAATAATGTTCCTGTGGGTTTTTTGCTTACCAGCAACTCATCGCCAATTTTAATATGTTGTAAACGTGATGTTAGCGGACCGTCCTGTACCTTGATACTGTAGAACTCAAGATAATCTTCATAATTAGAGCTGGCCATGCTATAGGCTCGCAGCAACGGTTTGCCATCTACCTCCATGCCCATCATGGCGAATTCACCGTTGCGAAAACGTAGAGATGGGTCCCGGGTGGTTTTTATTGTGAATAATCTGTCCGACCAATGGTGGACATCAATTACAGTTTCTTTATGTGCTTTGGCCACGATAAAAATATATGACTTGGATTGTTACTGACAGATGGTGGGAAACACCGGATTTTCAATTCTTGCAGCTTAATTTTCAGCTTTCAATCTGGGTACCTATTCCTGAATCGGTAAACAGTTCGAGAAGAATAGCATGTTCGACTCGGCCATCCACGATCAAAGAGGACTTCACCCCGGACTGAATCGCATCCACCGCACATTCAACTTTCGGGATCATGCCTCCGGCAATAGTGCCGTCTTTAATGAGTCCTCGAATGTCTTTCAGATTAATGGCGGCCAGCAGGTCACCATTTTTATCCAGTACTCCCGGCGTATTCGTTAACAACATCAGCTTTTCAGCAGCCAGCGTCACGGCAAGTTTGCCGGCTACGAGATCGGCGTTGATATTGTATGTTTCTCCGTCTTCGCCAACACCAATCGGGGCAATAACCGGAATAAATGCTTGAGTTTCGAGTAATTGCACTATTCGCGGATCGACCGACTCGACTTCTCCAACGTGGCCATAATCAATTATTTCAGGACGTTCCAGCACAGGATCATCTCTGCTGACGGCCAGCTTTTTCGCCCGAATCAAATTGCCGTCTTTTCCCGTTAATCCTACTGCTTTTCCGCCAAGGGAATTAATCAGGTTGACAATTTCTTTGTTAACCAGACCTCCAAGGACCATTTCCACGACATCCATCGTCTCGCTGTCAGTAACCCGCATACCGTCAATAAAAGTCGACTCCTTACCGATTTTTTTCAGAACTTCACTGATCTGGGGTCCCCCGCCATGCACTACAACGGGATTCATCCCCACCAGTTTCATCAGGATGACATCACGGGCAAAGCTGTGTTTCAACGCCTGATCCACCATGGCGTTTCCCCCATACTTTATGACAATGGTTTTACCTTGAAATTGTCGAATATAAGGAAGCGCTTCGGTGAGTATTTGCGCTACATTTTGCGGGTTAGGTGTGCTTTGGCTCATGGAGAAATCTGAAAAATGACGGTTAATTTTGTTGCTAAATTCAGTGGTATTTTAACCCATATCAAATCAGCTGCCCTGAGTGAATTTGGTGAATATGGATAAGTATATGTCTTTCATAGCTATATTATAAGCGAGGGGTATGATATCATTCGAAACATATAAAGAAATCTTTATGTCTTTATATGGCATCGTATTCATGCCAGATTGAATCACCTTTTTATTCACGATTAGCCAGTTTTTCGTGCCTGCAAATTAAG
>JAIBDK010000064.1 GCA_024679435.1 Gammaproteobacteria bacterium
ACCGTTGATACGGGAATAATAATATTTTTAAACTAATTCGTAGATTCAGCGAAAAATCTCAATTGACTCCATTGAAATATTCTGCGGAAGATCTTGGGTTTGACCCCTCGGAAGTTAGTATAAATGCCATGGAAGTGGTGGAAAAACTTCAGCAAAAGGGATACGAGGGCTATTTGGTAGGTGGCTGTGTG
The DNA here is from genome assembly GCA_024679435.1 of Gammaproteobacteria bacterium. GTDB lineage: Bacteria > Pseudomonadota > Gammaproteobacteria > Arenicellales > Poriferihabitantaceae > JAIBDK01. Next base: position 192 of record JAIBDK010000064.1, read on the forward strand.
AGAGACATGATTCTCGGACTTCATCCCAAAGACTTTGATGTGACCACAAATGCAAGACCTGAACAGGTTAAGTCGCTGTTTGGTCGGTCCAGGATAATCGGCAGGAGATTCAAAATCGTCCACGTTACTTTTGGCAGAAGTCGGCGCACTGAAAGAGAAATTATTGAAGTAGCCACATATCGTGCAAAGGCATACCCGGATTTAGTGACAAATAAAAAAGGACGAAAAAAAGCCACAGTCTCAGATTCAGGCAGACTTCTAGATGACAATGTATACGGGACGCTGGATCAGGACGTTGAGCGAAGGGATTTCACCGTTAATGCACTTTACTATGATCCGGTAAATGATGTGGTTCTGGATTACTACGGCGGTGTTGAGCATCTCAAACGCAAAGAGTTGCATATTATTGGTGATACGGCCACGCGGTTTTCTGAGGACCCGGTAAGAATGCTGCGAGCGGTGCGATTTAAGGCAAAGCTCAATCTTACAACCAGCAAAACTATGGATCGGGAAATCCGCGATTGCGCATCGCATTTAGGCGATGTCCCAGCCGCAAGATTGTTTGATGAAGTAATAAAACTGTTTCACCATGGTGTGGCGCTGGATACCTGGAAAGTTTTGTTTGCTACCCCTTTAGGAAAGCTGCTTTTTCCACTTTCCATTCGCGCGATATCTGGTGAAGGCGGACATCGTTTTGAGGAATTAATAGTTCGTGCCTTAAAAAATACTGATTCCAGAATTAACAATGACTTGCCGGTAATGGCAGGGTATCTTTATGCTGTTTTGCTTTGGAAGCCTTTTGTTATAGATGTTGAAAAAAAGGTTGAGCAGGGAATGCGCCGAAACGAAGCTATGTGGGCGGCATCCGAAGCAGTATTTAAGCAGCAAAATAAAACAATTTCTATTCCATGGAGGGTTCGCAGTCCGGCAACAGAGATTTGGGATTTACAGCCTCGACTGGAGAAAAGAATTCCACGATCTATTGAAAAGTTGTTGGAAAACCGGAGATTTAGGGCGGCTTATGATTTTCTCGAATTAAGGAGTCTGGTTGGCGAAGTTGATAGTGAGATTGTTGAGTGGTGGACAGAGATTCAAAAAGCAGACGTTGCGCAGCAAAAGAAAATGGTCGATGTGCTTCGTGGTCAGACGGGGGCCTCAAATTCGAGGTCGCGGTCGAGAAACCGAAATCGGAACCGGCGTCGAAATTCCAGCAAAAACACTTCTGGCAGTTCGAAGATTTCACAGTCTTAGGAGATTGGACACCGACTATGGCTCAGTTTTTCACAGTCCATCCGGAAAACCCCCAGAGACGACTCATCAACCAGGCAGTAGAAATAGTTCGGAAGGGTGGTGTGGTCGCCTATCCTACGGATTCGAGCTATGCACTAGGTTGTGCAATGGGTAATAAAGAGGCTATGAATCGGATTAGAAGAATTCGTCAGGTGGGAGACGCCCATAACTTCACACTGATGTGCAAGGATTTATCGGAGATCAGTATTTATGCGAAAATCGATAACGATATTTACCGACTTTTAAAACGCTTTACTCCCGGTCCCTATACATTTATTCTCGCGGCCACCCGGGAGGTTCCCCGCCGCTTGCAAAATCCAAAAAGGCGAACAATCGGCATTCGAGTGCCGGACTTTCCATTTGTGTCAATGTTGCTCGATGGGCTGAAAGAACCTTTGATGAGTTCGACGCTGATTATGCCCGGAGATGATCTGCCTCTGAATGATGCCGAGGAAATTCGTGAAACGCTAGAACACGATGTGGATCTTGTGGTTGACGGGGGCGCTTGTGATATTCAGCCGACATCGGTAATCGAAATGGCTGATGGCTTACCCAGAGTTTTACGATGTGGTAAGGGTGATACAACTGCTTTTGAATGACTTGTTATTAAAGCGCAAATAAATGGCTGCAAACTCTATGACTGAAAATAAAAACGAAAATAATCGTGTCCTGTCAGGGATGCGACCTACGGGTCGCCTCCATCTGGGGCATTATCATGGTGTGCTGAAAAATTGGGTGCGCATGCAGTCAGACTATGAATGTTTCTTTTTTGTGGCGGACTGGCACGCGTTAACAACACACTACGATGCGCCACACACCATGAACGAGCACGTCTGGGATATGGTCGTTGACTGGTTAGCCGCAGGTGTCGATCCCGAAAAAGCCACCATGTTCATTCAGTCTCGGGTTCCCGAACATGCAGAGCTTCATTTACTGTTGTCCATGGTAACACCGTTGGGTTGGCTTGAGCGGGTTCCAAGCTTTAAAGATCAGCAGCAGAAACTTAAGGATAAAGACCTGACTACCTATGGTTTTTTGGGTTACCCCTTGCTTCAGTCAGCAGATATTTTGATGTACAGGGCAGGCCATGTGCCTGTCGGTGAAGATCAGGTTCCCCATGTTGAACTGACTCGGGAAGTTGCTCGCAGATTCAATTACTTTTTTGGGAGGGGGCCTGATTTTGAAGAGCAGGTTGCGGGTGCGATCACTCAGATGGGTAAAAAAGCGGCTAAAAGTTTTAAAAGGTTGAAACAGGCTTTCAACGAGCAGGGTTGCCGCGAAGCCCATGCCGAAGCATGTGAACTAGTGATTCGGCAGCAGAATATCAACCAGCAACAAAAAGATCAGCTCCTGGGTTATCTTGAAGGCCGGGGGCGGGCAATATTGCCGGAGCCTGCTGCTCTGTTGACCGAAGCGGCAAAAACCCCTGGGCTAGATGGTCAAAAAATGTCGAAATCTTATGGTAATACGATTGCCCTGCGGGATGACCCTAAACGGGTGGGGCAGGCTATCCGGGTAATGCCTACGGATCCCGCCAGAGTTAGATTGACAGATCCGGGCAATCCGGAGAAGTGTCCGGTTTGGCAATTGCACAAAGTTTATAGCGATAAGGATACTCGACACTGGGTTCAAAATGGCTGCAAGACTGCTGAGTTTGGATGCCTTGAATGCAAAAAACCGCTGATAGATAAAATTCTGCAAGAGCAGGAGGAAATAGCTGAAAGGGCAAAGCCCTATGAAGACAATCCTGCTATGCTTAGAGAAGTAATTGAGCAGGGTAATGAAAGAGCGGGTACTGTTGCCCGGGAAACCATGGAAATAGTGCGCGATGCTGTAGGAACAATCTATCGTTAACGAGTAAATTTTGATTAAACACGAGCGAATAACGTTTAGAATCAAACGATCGTTCATGTTTTAAACAGAGTCTCTCTGACTACCAGTTATGACAAAATTTAAAAATACACCTTCTGATCAGTCTCCGTCTGAGAAAAGTCATGAAAAAAATCTGGCTGGAGAGCAATCCGCCGAGGATCAGGCAGCTTTAGCAGAATCGGTTGAAGAACCCGCCGACGGAAAGGTTCTGGTTAATGGCGAAGAGCTGGAAAAGTGGCCGGATGACTTGTTTATCCCTCCCGATGCACTGGAGGTATTTCTGGAAACTTTTCAGGGCCCTCTTGATTTATTGCTGTATCTGATTCGTCGTCAAAACCTCGATATTCTGAACATTCCTGTCGCTAAAATCACCAGGCAATATATGGATTATGTTGAGATGATGAGGAAGATCCGTCTCGATTTGGCCGCAGAGTATCTGGTTATGGCTGCAATGCTTGCCGAAATCAAATCTCGGATGCTTTTGCCGCGTCCTGCTGTCACTGATGAGGAAGAGGGAGAGGATCCACGCGCTGCACTGGTGCGAAGATTACAGGAATATGAACGTTTTAACCGGGCCGGCCAGGAAATAGAGTCGTTGCCCCGTATTGATCGAGAATTATACCTCGTTTCTGCAGACTTTGAAGACCCAGAACCGGTGACAGTCGAATCCCGGGCGTCACTTAACGATTTAGTGGTGGCTTTTAGGAACGTAATAGAACGATCTGATTTGAATCAGAATTTTCATATTGGCGCGGATGGTTTAACGATACGGGAAAAAATGACGTCCATATTAGATCGTATCAGAACGAAGCGATTTCTGAATTTTGAAGAATTATTTAACCCGGAAGAAGGCAGATTGGGTTTAGTCGTGTGTTTCATGGCGATTTTAGAACTTGTTCGCGATGATACGCTGGTTATCGTTCAGAATGAGCCGTTTTCACCAATCCATCTGAAAAGTGTAGATTGAAAAACGGATAATCACAATTTAACCGGGTCCTTCAGGATATTTAATCCGACCGGATCTTGAATAAGTTATAAGAGCATGAGCAACGAGTTAAAAAATATTATCGAAGCATTATTGCTGGTTTCAGATGTGCCAGTAGGTGTGTCTAAAATTCAGGGGTTGTTTGATAATGATAGCGCACCCCAAGCGATCGAAATAAAGGAAGCGATTGAGGAGTTAAACAAGGATTGTGAGTTACGAAGCATCGAAGTTAAAAAAATAGGTAGCGGATACAGGTTGCAGACCAAACCACATTACGCTGAGTGGATTCGTAAAATGCAGGCAGGCCGTCCACCGAGGCTTTCCCGGGCTCAGCTTGAAACTCTGGCGATCATCGCTTATCGCCAACCGGTTACCCGAGGCGATATTGAAGAAATTCGGGGTGTCGCTGTCAGTAGCGAAATTATGCAGAGGTTGATGGAGAGAGAATGGATCAAACAGGTTGGTGTGCGAGACGTGCCCGGTCGACCTGCATTGTTTGGGACGACGCCTGAATTTTTATCCTATTTCAGCCTGGAATCTCTGGGACAGCTGCCGCCGCTAATGGACCAACGAGACTTCGGTGATATAGCAAGAGACATGGATATTCAGTTGCCTCCTGAGGTGCTTTCAGTCCTTCATGATGACGGACCTGAAACACAGTCCGACCTGTTTGTAGAAAAAGATGAGGAGGGTAAACTTCCGGAGTCTGAAGAAGCCGGATTCGACACTTCTGATGAGGTAGTCATTAACGAGATAGACAGTGAATTAAATAATGACGTGATTTCGGGTTCGAATGTCGATTTTACAGATTCAGATGCAGTTGATCAGGAAGAAGATATAACAATGTTGAAAACGGATGCCGAAAAAACCGGATAATGAGCGGTTACAAAAGCACCTCGCTGGGCTTGGGGTTGGATCGCGAAGAAAGATTGAGAATCTAATTCGCGAGGGTAAGGTGACCGTAAATGGAAAGGTTGCGGCGCTAGGCGACAAGGCTATTCCCGGAAGTCGGATCAATGTAGACGGCCGTCCGGTTAAAATTACACCGGAAAACGAGCGCTCTTCAAAACCCAGGCAACGAGTAATTCTTTATAATAAACCCGAAGGAGAAATCTGTACCCGTTCTGACCCAAAAGGTCGCCCGACCGTGTTTAAAAACCTGCCGCATCTCAAGGGAGAGAGGTGGGTCGCAGTAGGGCGTCTCGATATCAATACGCGGGGATTGTTATTATTTACCAATGACGGCAATCTTGCCAATCATCTTATGCATCCTTCTCTGGGGATTGAGCGAGAGTATCTTTGCAGGGTCTTTGGGGAAGTTACCAAGCAATCGATTGAACGTTTAACCGCTGGAATTGAAATTGATGATAGAAAACTTAAGTTCTATAAAATAAGAAGACAAAGCGGAGAAGGGAAGAATACCTGGTTTTCGGTAACTGTCATGGAGGGCCGATATCGTGAAGTTCGTCGTCTCTGGGAGGCGGTGGGTTGTCAGCTGAGTCGTTTAAATAGGGTGGGTTACGGCAAAATACTTTTGCCCCGGGGAGTTAAGCTGGGAGGTTGGGTTGAGCTGGAAACCGATCAGATAGAAAAGTTGGCGCGCAATCGGGAAACCGATAAACCTGTGGCACCTAAGCCGGTGAGAAGGAGAAGTCAGCAACGTCGGAGTCGATGAAGATTTCAGTGATTACAGCGGTACTGAATGGCGCGCGAACTTTAGAAAATACGATTGAATCAATCGATCGGCAAACCCATAAAGATATCGAGCATATCGTTGTCGATGGAGGTTCAACAGACGGGACAGCGGAAATTATTGAACGTCACAGTGATAAAATTACCTGTTTTATTCCGGGTCCGGATCATGGTATCTATGATGGAATGAACAAAGGTATCGAGCGCGCTACCGGCGACGTTATTGGTTTTCTAAATTCCGATGACTACTATTCCGACAATAGTGTTACGAGCCAAATTAATCAGATTTTTGAAGACCAGACAGTAGAGGCCTGTTATGCCGATTTGCTGTATGTAGATGGGCAGAATACGGATAAAGTCATACGGTATTTTCAATCTGGGGAATATCATTCTGGGCTCTTCGAACGGGGCTGGATTCCGGCTCACCCCACATTTTATGCCCGCAAAGAAATTTATGATAAGTATGGGGTGTTTGACTCTTCTCTGAAATTTCAGGCTGATCTTGAGCACACTGCCAGAGTGATGGCCGTCCACGAAGTTAAGACCCGATACGTTTCTGAAGTATGGGTTTGTATGCGAATGGGAGGTGCCACAAACAGGAGTATCAGTAATATCTTAGAAGGCAATCTCGAATCATACAGGGCATTTAAAAAACTTGGCCTCAAGGTATCGCCAGTGTATTTCGTCACCAAGTTTATGATGCGGATTCCGCAGTTCTTTAAATACCCGAGCCAAAATCTTCAAAGTCGGTGATTTAAACCAGCTTAAAATAACGCTGTGTGAAATCGACATTCAAAGGTCTTGCCAATTCTTGAACGGTATTACCAATTCTTGAAAGGTATTACGACGGAATCCTATGCCGGATTCCGCTGATTGACGCATTATCAGATAATAACCGAACAAAACATTCTGTGACTATATCGTCGTCGGGTTCTATCAGATGGTCCACTGATTCAGCGGGATAAAACTTTCTCCGAACGGCGGTTTTGATCCGGGTGCAATCCAGAGTGTTTACTCGGATATTGTTATTGTCACATTCGTCAACAAGGGTTTCACAGAGGTTTTCTATTCCTGCAAAGGCGCTACCGAGAGCTCCCCAGTAGGCTCGTCCTTTTCTACCAATGTCAAGAACCGGGAAAACAATGCTTGCTTGTTGGTTGCCATTGAGGGCAGGAAGCAGGGATTTAGTTAGATACATGGGTTTAATCAGTGACTGGTCGAGAGTTTTCTGCCAGATATCCATGCTTGAAAGAATCACTGGTGTAAGGGGTGTTCCCCACATTGCACAGTGCACCAATCCGTCCAGGGCCTTAACTTCCGCGGCGAGTGAATCCGCCAGCAACTGAAAATCCTGTGCGCTGGATTTAAGGATATCAAATTCAACAATTATGGGTTCCGGATGTCCGGAATCACATATCAAGTCATAGGCTGAGTTCATGTCTCGTTGCTTGCGATCCAGCATGACAACATTTGCACCATGCCGGGCAGAAGCGATGGCGATGGACCTGCCAAGGTCAGAACCGGCGCCGGTAATGACGATATTTTTGCCCGCTAGAATGTCTTGTTTGAGTTTGGCGTCTTGAATCATCATTTTGAGGTCTTTTTATCAATCCTGATTGTATATTTTTAGCCAATCTTTTGTTTGGGAAAAATCACAGGTTGTAAGCGACTGGTAGAAAGTTGCCGGTTAGATGATGCGCAAAAGTGAAAACTGAAATAGAATCTGCCGAGCATAACAATCAGTTATTAGAATAGAGTTAATAATATGACAGTACCAGATCGTGGGTTTCCTGTTTCCGAATTTGAACAAAGAACCAGGAAACTGCAAATAATAATGCGGGAGTCAGAGGTGGACGCAGTTTTACTCACCACTGAACCTAATGTTCGTTACTTCACCGGTTTTCTGACCCAATTCTGGCAGAGTCCGACTCGGCCCTGGTTTCTAATTGTTCCGGCAGAAGGAAAACCCATTGCTGTCATACCGGAAATCGGGGTAAGCGGAATGGCGCAGACCTGGGTTGACGATATTCGCGGCTGGCCTTCGCCACTGCCGGAAGATGATGGTATCTCTCTGTTGATTTCTGCAATTCAGGAATTGCCGGTCAGATTTGGACGAATTGGAATGACACTGGGTGCAGAAAGCTTTTTGCGCATGCCGATTAACAACTTTGAGCTTTTGAAAAGCGGATTGTTTCGATTTCAGTTCGTTGATATTGCCGATCGATTACATAATCTTAGGATGGTTAAATCGGATTTGGAAATTGCAAAAACCCGATTTATTTGCAAAATCGTCTCCGCGTCATTTTTAGAGATGCCGGAATTTGCGTCTAGCGGGATGACCGAGTCAGAAATCGTGAGCGAGCTAAAAATTAGAATTCTCGGCAAAGGTGCTGATTCTGTTTCCTATGTAGTGGCAGGTTCGGGTCCCGGAGGCTATGACAGCATTATCATGGGTCCCACCAGTCGGGTTGTCGAAGATGGCGATCTTATGATTATAGATACGGGGTCAACATATGACGGTTACTTCAGTGATTTTGATCGGAACTGGGCATTTGGGTACGCTGATGATGCCACTCTCAGGGCGCATGAAATAGTTTGGGATGCGACCGAAGCAGGGTTTAAAGCGGCTCGGCCCGGGGCAACGACCACAGACTTGTGGACTGCGATGAACGATGTGATGATGGCGGGAGGCAGTCTGGGTAATGACGTCGGTAGGCTCGGTCATGGGCTTGGTATTGAGCTTACTGAGCGTCCTTCAAATACAGCGACAGATAATACGGTCCTAAAAGAAGGGATGGTAATGACGCTGGAACCCGGTATGGCATTTGCACCGGGCAAGCAGATGGTGCATGAAGAAAATATGGTCATTACCGAGCATGGCGCTGAATGGTTGTCGATTCGTGCTGAGCGCGAGCTGGTGGTGATAAATTGAGGAAGCTAAAGTAAGGAAACTCTGCTGGGAAAGCTACAGCTTGGGGTTGGCCCCTGCAGCTTCCCCCAGTTTTGATTTGCTGAAAGTGGCTCTTTAGTTTAAAGCGAGGCGACTACGCGATCACCAAATTCATCCGTACTGACCATCGTTACATTAGCACCCGGCTTTGACAGGTCAGCTGTTGAGTAGCCAGCTGCAAAAACAGATTCCATCGCCTTCCAAAGATTGCTGGCTTCTTCTGACATCCCGAAACTCATTTCAAGCATCATTGCAACCGAGCCGATCATTGAATATGGATTGGCAATATTTTTTCCGGCGATATCGGGGGCTGATCCGTGAGAGGGTTCGTAGTAGGCTTTTTCAGGGCCCATACATGCAGAGGGCATCAGGCCCAATGATCCCAGGATTCCGCCCGCCTGATCGCTGAGAATATCGCCAAACATATTTTCCATAACCATAACATCAAACTGACCCGGGTTAAGGCAAAGGTGCGTCGCGGCTGCATCTACCAGCATATGATGG
>JAIBDK010000190.1 GCA_024679435.1 Gammaproteobacteria bacterium
AATCGAAATCAACGTTAAATGACCTTCCCTGATCAGTGGGTGCCATTAATTCTGCCATATTATGATACGAAAACCCGGACCCTAAAATCATCACATTTTTCTTCCTGATATCGGCAATGGCCTTGCCGATGTTTATATGGTCCTCCGGGTCAAGAGAATCCACGAGGGATAGCTGAATACAGGGAATATCGGCCTCCGGGTACATAAGTTTCAGCGGCACAAACAACCCATGGTCAAACCCCCGAACATTGTCCAACGACGAATCAATCTCATGGTTTTCGAGAAGTTCTCTCAACGTTTCAGCAAGGCCGGGAGATCCCGGCGCGGGATACTCAATCTGGTAGGATTTCTCGGGAAACCCGTTATAGTCGTAAATAAGTCTGGGGTGAGAAGCAGAAGTGATCGTTGGCAGTTGCGCTTCCCAATGCGCACTCACCACCAGAATTGCTGATGGTTTATTCAGCCGTAATGGCAAATTCTCGAGAAATCCAATCAGTTTTTCATGGCCGGCATCGCCAAGCAAAGGAAGCGGCCCCCCACCATGAGGCAGATAGACGACCGGGGCAAGATTTTCGTTTCTGTCGCTCATTTTTGATTCATCTTTTTATTGATGCCAACAATATATCAGGACTTTTATCGGTTCTGGAGACATATTTCATGATTCTATGACTCATTTTCCCCGTTATCAATGCGATCTCTGGACCGATACAGCCGACTGTGCTCAACGGAATAGAAACCCCAGGGCCCACTCCGGACATTATTTGTTTCCAGTGCCTCAAGATACTGTTCCACAGTTTTAAGATAAACAAAAACATCCATCACTTCTCCGCTATCTATGTTTTGCACCAGGACAGTCGATCGTCGATAGCCGCTTTCCTGATCGATTCTTTCAAGTTCATCCATCTGTTTGAGTCCGGAGACATCAACCTCAAAAACCTCCCCTTCTACTCCAAATCCGGCACCTGTTTGATTGATCATCCATGGGGAATATCTGGGCCCTATCAAATAAAGCGGATATTTTTCCAGGGTAACGAATGCTCCCGCAAGCCGATGACCCGAATTAAACTGAAAATTGGGAAAACCCTGTTTTAGAGTCCCGAATATAAAAATCCTGTCCATCTTCAATCACATCGGCTTCTGTATAATGACTTATCCGACAGGTTTATAACCGATAAATCTGAATTGTCCGATACCGCCATTATTCAACGCGCGGGCCCTAACTTTTGTCCATCGACGACATTCCTCATAGCCATCTTCACCCAGAACGGAAATGAGTGGTTCTTTCAACTCTAAATCCACGCTGCTCACTGCTTCCTGAGCCAGTTCAGCCATATCAAGAGACCGATCAGTCATCTCAACATTATCAAACCCGTTGTCAATAATAATCCGCTGAAAACGTCGCGCCGTGATAAAATGGAAATTCAGGCCTTTGTCCCTCAAAAGCCTATCCCAAATCTGAAACTCCTCATTTTCCACCAATTTAAACCAATCCCGGCCTACAATTACACCACCTGGTTTAAGAACTCGCAATATTTCGCGGAATAATGGATCCAGGTTAACAAAATGGCAGGCAACTGCTGTGAGATGCACAATATCAAAGCTATTCTCCGTAAATTGAAATTCTCCAGGTTCAACAAGGCTTAGGCTAACTTTATTTCCCGCCGATTCCCGCTCTACCAGCTTCCGAGCTCGATCCAATACCGATTCGTCAATATCGATACCATGCACTTTTCCGGCATTGTGCGTTTTGGCGAGCGCTACCGCCGTTCCCCCAAGTCCGCAACCAACATCAAGTATTTCCTTATTCTGAACCTGTATGCCCGCAAAAATCCGTGAGACCTCTTCATCGCCCCCCGCTGACAAATATCCCTCACCATAAATAAGCTCCATAGTGGCTATATTTTGATTATCATAATTGTTAGACAGGACTAATACCTCGCAACGGACTGGTTAAATCGCCTCAGATAATGATACATTTAACGTCAATAAAGTGCCCAGTGAATTGAAGCGATACTAATCTACTTCAAAAATTCGCCAGCACTCGCAACATCATGGCAAGTACCTAATTATATAGTGTTAGATGAGTCGATATGTTTTCTTCTGTTAGCAAAAATAAATTTCAAAAAGTTTCATTAGTTAGTGCTTTGATAGCGTTTCTATCCATAGTGACTGCCCCTGCATGGCCACAGTCCATAAAATCAGTCAATCTTGCCACTGAAGAATGGGAAGACAATACCAATGCAGACGGCACTGGGAGTTTTTTCGAAATTATCGAAGCTACCTTTGCAATGAGCGATATCAAAATAGAGTTTGTGATCGTCCCCTATGAGCGTTCTGTCGAAATGACCCGCAACGGTGAAGTGGATGCATGGATAGCCTCATATGACGAGGAAGAGGATTTTGCGTTATTCCCTAAATGGCATTTCGATGCAGATATTGTCACCGCAGTTTACAAGAAGGGGCGTTTTCCCGATTTTGGAGGTGTTGAAAGCCTTAACGGAAAAACAGTTTCGTGGATTAGAGGCTATGCGTACGATGAGTATATAGAGGAAGATATGGAAATCTATCGACTCGACAAACGCAAAAGCGCCATGGAGATGCTGGTTCGAGACCGCATAGATATTTATCTGGATGCGCAGGCGGAAATCACCGTGATGACCGAAGACCCCGACTTTAACCGTAGAATAAAATTCAACCCTGAAAATTTTGAATTCAGGGAAATTCTGAGATTAAAGCTGTTTCTTGCTTTTTCAGACTCCAACAGAAGCCGCGAGTTAATAGAGATATGGGACACTAACTTCCCAAAACTTCTTGATTCTGGTGAAGTCAAACGCATTTATGATAAATATGAAGTGGAGACTTACCCTTTCTAGTTCCAAAAATTACGGCCTGAGAACCGTTACTGGTATCATCCGAATAGACCCAGACCAAGCCTGCTTAAAATAGCAAAAATTTAAATAGAACTGCCAATGACTACTGCAACTGCTGAAAACCTTACCGATGATATGATTCTGCTTGAGCATCTTCCCTATCAACTTGATAACGGGATTGCCGCTCGGGCAAGTATAGGACTCATAGTGCTCGCCACCGACTACACGGTGGAACACGAATGGCAGCACATTTTCAACAAGGTCCCGGGTGTGGCTCTTTATCACAGCAGAATTTACAATGATGACGTGATTTCTCCTGAATCTCTGCGGGCGATGGAACCCCGAATTACAGCATCCACAGAGCTGATTACGCCGGACACAGATCTAGACGTCGTTGCTTATGGGTGCACTTCGGCAAGTATGGCGATTGGTGAGGAGAACGTATTTAAAAATATTCGAAAAGCCAAACCCGGGGTTAAATGCACAACGCCTATTACCGGCGCTTTCGCCGCTTTCAAAGCGTTCAGGGCAAAAAAAATTGGTGTTTTAACGCCCTATCCGGAGTCTGTAAATCGAATTGTCGCGCAGTACATGAAAGATCGCGGCATAGACGTTCCTGTTTTCGGGTCGTTCAATGAAGATCGCGATACGCGGGTCTCAAAAATAAGCCCGGAATCCATTGAATCCGGTATTCACGAATTACGTCAACATGCAAACGTTGATGCAATATTTGTCTCATGCACGTCTGTTCGTCTGGTTGCAGCCTGTCGTGACCTCGAGCAACGTCTCGGAATTCCCCTAACCTCATCTAATCACGCCATGGCCTGGCACACCCTTCGATTAGCAGGTATTGATGACAAAATGCCGGAACTGGGATCACTTTTCAATTTGTGACCCCACTTACTCCATCCAGAACAAGCAAGAAGGCTCCATCTCCCGACATCGCCCAAACCATTTCAACCCGGCTTTACAGAGGCAATGCTCCTGTTTTAACAACAAGTCGAAGTGACAAGCAAGATTCCCCCAAGCAGATGATTTATATACTGGTAAATTTCCAGCTTACAGGCCGGCGGATTTTCAACCATCACACCGGGAAGACAGCGTAATTTTTCCTTTTGAACAATTAACTGTACAGGACATGTAGGCAGTTTGCTTGTCTGGCAAACGATGAATATGAACAAAACTACGGGGACTATCCTGTACGCCAATGGCATCAAGTACATCCGCTAACCATCCAGATGCTGGATGATATAGGTCAAGGGATATAAGAGAACACCCCAATTGTTGCATTCTTTCCGAAGGATGAAAATCCATACCCCACTCAATACACAGCGGAATAAACCCTGCCGCAGGCAAATGACCATCTGCGCTCAAAGCCACCCGCCAGCGCAAGTCGTCCCGCTGCGCATCCCTGATTTTCCCTAATGGGACTAAACTTTTGAAAACAAGAGACTCTAGCCTGTCCGTATTCAACGCCCAGGTTAACAACATTGGACTTTGATCAATGCGCGCTCTAACAAAAGGATCATCCAGACCAAACCATCTGGGAGAGTCAGGAGAATCCATTTCCGGGTTGATGGCGATGACTTCAAGGTAAACCCCCTCGCCAAGAGACATCACGTGATTATGAGTGCCCATCATCTCGTGTTGACCACCTGCGGGGATTTCGACCCCAAATTTATCATTAACATAAGCCACCCCAGCCTCAATCGTTTTGGCAGCAACAACAATATGATCCAGGTGCGTAGTCACAAATCTAATCTCCAAAATTTTATTAATAATTGATAACTGACGTTGAGTCTAATTGCAATCGCGATTGACAGGAACCAAATCTAACCCTCAATCTGCCCTCTATATACGATGCTGTGTGTTCTCGAAATAAAGCTGCGTCCAGTTAAACATCAAATACCAACCTACCAGGCGGAAAGGCTTACACTTTATAATTTTTGGCTATGATTTGCCAAATCAAACCGCCCTTCTATATAAAATCACTCAAAAACGCCTTCACTTTCTGCTCGACATTAATCATCGCCATTGGTGAGAGTTTATCCGCTTTTAACCCTTTGAATAAAAAAGTTTGAAATCCCCGGTTAAATGAACCCTTGCAGGAGACTAAATTTGACCATTATTTAATTTTTGCAAAATTACATTGACTCGCTTAGGCAAAATTGCTAATTCTGACAATACTGAACTATTTTAATCTTTGTAAAGATCATTGTTAGAAAGCGAGACTCTAAGTTGTCGATCACAACTCGAATGTATGCAACATAAAATCAAGCGAAATCCTGAGAAGTCAACATTAAACTGATGAAGCAAATGCTCCATGAATATTGAACGAAAATTCCCTTGCGTAAGGGATATGCAAAAAGCGGCACGCACGAATATCCCAAAATTCTCTTACGAATATCTCAGTGGCG
>JAIBDK010000007.1 GCA_024679435.1 Gammaproteobacteria bacterium
AAGACGGGGAAATTCGGTATTACGGTGCAGCCTGGCATTTCCCTTATCAATCTTTGTCTGGCAGATTATTCTGGATTCCAACCATGCGTGGATACGGCGGCCAGATGATTCAAACGCTGCCTAACGGCACCACTGCATTTCGGTTTGGCAGGGACCATTACGAAACCGAAGAACGCTATAATTTCCTCAAACTGGCGAAGCTGTCTGATGCGATTAGACGATTCTGAGTTGGTCGTTAGTAACCCAGTTCGGGCTGAACGGGGTTCAGCAATGGTTTTCCCTGTTGGAAAAGTTTGAGGTTTTCAAAGAACAGATTCAGGGTTAAGGGGATATAGGCATCACCGTCATCTGCTGATATATGCGGCGTGATAATAAGGTTACGGGTGTCCCACAATCTGGAATCTTTGGCGATGGGTTCAGGGTTGAACACGTCGAGAATGGCGCCTCGCAGAGAGCCTTCCTCGAGTTTGTCGCACAGCGCATCATAGTCCATTACCGCTTGCCGGCCGATATTGATTATTCCGGCTTCAGTTTTTAGCAGATCGAGTCTACGCCGATCAAGTAACCCACTGGTTTGCGGTGTATCCGGAGTCGCTGCAACAAGGTAATCTGCCCGTGGTAATACCTTATCGAGGTCATCGGTAAGGACCACTTCATCACAGCCTTGCACGGCTCTTCCACTGCGATTAATGCCGATAACATGGACGCCCAGAGTCTGAATCTGTCTGGCGATGGCGCCGCCCAGACTGCCGGTGCCGAGGATCGCGACAGTGCGGCCCTTCATCGGTGAGGCGTAGAGTGAATCATAGATGTGATGTTTTTGATTTGTGACCACTGCCGGGATATGGGAATGCAGCATGAGTAATGCCATTAGCCCAAACTCTCCGGCCTTGGCAGCGTGCACCCCTTTATTGTTAGTCAGACAGACCCCATCGGGAATCCAGTTCATGGGCAGCATGTGTTCAACTCCTGCGCCAATACAATGAATCCATTTAAGGTTTGGCGCGATAGTGCTCAGATTTTCAGTGGGGAGATCCCAGGTTAGCAGAATATCTGTCTGGGCCATGGAGGATTCAAAATGATCGGTGTCCCAGTCAATAAACAATTCAAGGTTATCGCTAAGCCCGGGAAATTCCGAAATCGCATTATCGAAACGTTCCCGGGTAATGGTGAATACCTCTTCGCCTTCAGGTGTGTTGGGAAATGATCCTGGTGCCCAGCGATTGTTCTTTATATGAATTTTTGTAGGCATTCCGATTCCTGTTTAACGTATTGCTTGAATGGACTGAATTATTTCATTATCTCTGTTTTCTCCATCGAGATGATCGTTGGAAAAAATGATATCCATTACTTTGGTATTAGTTTCGCGAAGCAGGGCGGTTTCGTCCTGATCATCGCGTTGGGGAATATTCAAGATGGTGTCGCTTCCGTAAGTGGGGATAACGCCGTCTGCCAGATCTGCAGGTTGAGGCGGGCTCTCTCCTTTTTCCAGATCTCGGCAGAATTTTCGAATACGGTTGCGATACATGCCGACGCCGCGGTCTCCGGGAACAAAATATTCTTTTTCGTGGTCGGATATTGCACCCATGCTTTCTACTGCCTCTACGTCGCCGGGGCTTGCCTGCTTTTCTTCATAACTGCGATCAATTAACTCCCCCTGTTCAATCAACTGCATGCCTTCCCAGGTATTCCATTCCAGGGGATCGCCGCGTTCGCCAAAGTTCCCCCACGCAAATGCGATGCAATTTTCATCATCCAGGGGTACCACCCAGCGAGTGAAAGCACTTCGTCCAAAATGACGTATTTTAGTTCCGTCGGCGGCAAAAGCGGCACCGGCCTGGGTGAAGTTTGGAAGTATAAGTTCGTTAACCCGAACCCAGATATTGTCACCAACCCGCCGGGTTGCGGTTCCTAGAAAACGGGAACTCTGCCGATTGTAGAATTCCAGTTCTCCCATCATACCGAAGCCGTCTGAAAACTGACTCTGGTGAAGAAAAGCAGTATGAACCGGGTCGACAATGGCATCGAGCACCTGAATCCAGTTGCATTTAAAATGTACCGAATAGGGCGTCATTATCATGCCCGGAATGTCAAAGGTATCGTATATCGGAAATTCCGGTAATGCTTCGGGCGGGCCGAGATAAGCAAAAAGCAGTCCCTTGAATTCCTTTACCGGATACGCACCCAGACGAAGATTGGCTTTGGTTCGCGCGACGGCCTCGGAACCCTGAGGTTCTCCCGGAATATCCAGAATCGTACCGTCAACATCAAAAGCCCAGCCATGGTAACAACAGCGAATTCCCTTCTGCTGACAGTTGCCGAATTCCAGTGATGCCCGGCGGTGCGGGCATTTTTTGTGAACCAGACCATATTGGCCTTCTCCGTCCCGGAACACCACCAGTTCTTCACCCAGCACCTTGATGAGTTTTGGTTTGTCATCAAGTTCCGAAGTGATGCACACAGGATGCCAGTATCTGCGCATATATTCTCCGCACGGAGTCTGTGGCCCGGTGCGGGTCAGGATCTCATTGGGAGCGCCTTCCCCGGACTGGTGGTAGCCACAAAAGGCAGAGAAATTATGTTTATCTGGTGCTGTTGTTTCGCTCATATCAACAAATCTGCTGTTCGTGTTCTGAGAGGTTTTATAGGTGCTTTAGTAAAGTCTGAGGTATTCTTCTACTTCCCAGTCGGTAACCGACTGATGATAGCGCTCCCACTCGTCTACCTTGTATTGTAAAAATGAATTGAGCAGAACAGGACCCATTACCGTTTTGGCGAGTTCGCTTTCAGACAAAATTTCGGTGGCTTCCAGTAAATTGCGGGGTAGAGGGGTAATGGCCCGTTCTTGTTTTTCCTTGTCGTCCATAACGTAAAGATCTTCATCCAGAGACTTCCCGGGATTGACTTTATTAACGATGCCGTCTACCGAGGCAGCCAGCATCATCCCAAGACCGAGATAGACGTTCATGCACATATCGGCCGCCCGGTTTTCGATGGCGAACCGGCTTTGCGGAAGACGCAGCATGGCAGAACGGTTGTTTTTCCCATAGGCCATATGAGTCGGCGCCCAGGTATAGGTGCCGCCTTCAAAGCCGCCTACCTTCGGAACCAGACCGTTGTAGGAATTAACCGTGCAGCAGGCGATAGCGGTAATCGCACCACCGTGCTTGAGAATGCCGCCCACAGCGTTAAGTGCTTCTGCGGACCATTGTTTGTCTTCGGCTTCGTAAATATTAACGCCGGGATTATCGATACGCTGCATGGAGGTGTTCATATGCGCCCCTGAGCGCCAGTCTCCGGTGGTGGGCTTGGGCATGAAGGTAACGAAATTGCCGTGTTTTTTGGCCACTTCCTTGAGTAAAACTCTTAGAAACACCAATCGATCGGCCATTTCCAGAACATCGGTATAGTGAAAGTCCAATTCGAACTGTGAGTAAGCACCTTCGGCGACAACATCATGAACATTCCAACCGAGCCCTTCGAGAATATCGATCATCTCACCAAGAAAACCCATCGAATCCAGAGAGTATTCAACATCGTAGCCAAATGCCTGACGGCGGGCTCGCAGTCCCTGACCGGGTTGTGGGTCATCGTCATAGGCTTTCACAGGTTGGCCGTTGCCATCCCATTTCATAACGATAAATTCGGGTTCGATTCCTGCATACATTGCGTAGCCTTCAGCTGCGGCATCGCGAATAGCACGTTTAAGTGCCTGACGCGGGCATAGGTTGTAGGGTTTGTCCTCCCACCATAAATCGGAGAATACCCAGGCAATCGTATTGTCCCAGGGGCAAGTTTGTATGGTGTCGATATCTGGTAGCGGCACCTGATCTGCGTCGGCGGGACCGAGTTCCGGGACAAATGAAATTGAATGCACTGCAAACTGAGGACCTTTACCCATGCATAGCAGTTCGAAATCACTGATTGGAACCGGTTTGGTTTTAGGTACTCCAAACATGTCAATCCAGCAGGATAAAATATACTTAACGCCCGCGGCTTCCAGTTCCTTTTTTTTCTCGACCAGAACTTTCGGGTCGGGCAACGCATCGGCGAAGTGTTCGTAATAGTGATTGCTCATAATTTTGGGTCTCTAATTTCTGATTGGTGTGTTTGCATTAATGGATTCGTAAGGACGGCCTATCCCGGTTGTCGCTTCAGGAAAAACTGGTTCTTGAACATGTCGATAGCGGTCATAACTTCAAATGAACCGATATCCGGGTTGTCATAGCAATGGCTTTGCAGGAATTCCCTAAACTGTTTTTTGGAGTCGCTGACGACTTCAACCAGCAGGTCATAACGTCCGGATACCCAGACGATATAGATGACTTCCTGACATTCTGAGAGGCGCTCTGCAACCTGAGCGGGGGTTGAAACGCTGGATACCTTGATCCCTATCATTGCATCGGACTGATAACGAATGGCGACAGGGTCGGCGAGTGCAACAATTTTCAGCACCCCGGCTTCTTTCATCCTGTTGACCCGGTTTCTTGCTGTGCCCTCGGATACGTTCAGTTCTGCTGCAATATCCTTGTAAGGAATCCGTCCATCCTGCTGAAGCATGGCAATAATCTTTTTGTTAAGTTCGTCCGTCGGCAAGGATCTGCTGGAAGAGTCCAGAGCAGCGTTGTCTTCATAGGCGGCAACAGGTTTGAGTTTTGTCATCAATAACGATTCAATTAATTACGAATAGCGTAATTATTTAATTATTATTGCGTAAAAGTCAATTAAATATGAAAAAATTATTTGTCAGGTAGAAATTTAGACTTCATTCTAGCCGTACGGTTTTATCATCCGGACGAAGGACGGCTACTCGGCGGTCTATTTCGTTGCGGCTGATGCTTCCGAGGGTTTCAAACAATCTCTCAGCTGCCATGGCCCAACTAAGATAATAGGGCTGTGGTGATTGGCTGGATTCCGATCTGCAGATTTCGTCAATGAGCAAATTCTGAAAATATTGCCACTCAAACAGTGCCTGACCATGGGCATTCACGACCATAGCGAAGGTTCTGGCTTCCCAGGGTTCAGCAAAAACCGGTTCACCGTCCTGATCTCTGGGTATGGACAGATCTTTTGGGAGAGACGGATAGCTTGCAGTCTGATTGGTCACAGAGTTTCCAGGTAGGCATCCCAAAGGTCGAGACAGACCGTCCCTCCCGGCTCTGCATTATTTGCCCATAATTCTTCGCTTTTGAATTCGACGGTGTACAGCATCTGGGGATTCAGCCCCGCCTGTTCTGCATTGCTGTCGGCAAATACAAAGTTACCATTTTCTGAAATGATGGTTCCGGTTTTATTTCTGGCATAGCGAGGCAACCGGTTGTGTCCGTAGGACATAGTTGGCCGTGTCCTGATTTTGTCTCCTGTTTTAAATCGCTGTGGATATTCGTCAGAGTCGGGCATCGCCTGAGAGGCCCCACCTTTTACAACCTCTTCTAGACCCACAGCCTGAGCCTGCTTGCTGATGTCAAAACATTTTGGAAGTGGTGTAATCGACGCACCCCGTTCCAGCTCATTATCGTCGATGACTTTCATATCCTTAAGCTGACTGATCAGAGCCTCAAGCCAAAGCGCATAATAACTATTGTTGATATATTCTGATGGCGGGATACGTTCTATCTGTTTGCGAAACTGGTCGTCTCCGAATACGGTGACAAACGAAGTGGCTATGCTCAGGGCGAAAACCCGTTTTTCCCACTCATGGTGGAATACCGGTTCATCTGTTTCCCTGTTGATTGGGCCGAATCCCTGCATGCCGCCGCAGTCATGAATGCCATCCATTTTTATTGCTCCTGTATTTTCTGGCTGTTGCTGTTCTGCCGCTGCTAAACCAGCGCGGTACCAATCATTCCGTCACGGGTAACGAGCTCTGCCAGGGCGTCCTGGCCCAGATGTTCTGTGCCTTCGGGACGTTGTGGAAGAACCATGTATCGCAGATCCGCGTTGCTGTCCCAGACCCGGATTTTTTTTGAGTCCGGCAATGTTATGCCGAATTCCAGTAAAACCTGTTTCGGCTCTCTTACCACGCGCGATCTGTAGGCCTGGCTTTTATACCAAACCGGCGGCAATCCGAGAACCGGCCACGGATAGCATGAACAAAGCGTGCAGACTACGACGTTATGTACTTCATCTGTATTTTCTACCACTTTGAGGTGTTCACCCTGCAGACCTGAAAAACCGAGCTCCGCCGTCGCATCCACACCGTTGTCTAATAATCTTTGCCGAAATTTGGGATCCGACCAGGCCCGTGCAACGACCCGTGCTCCATTTTGCGGGCCAACCCGGTTTTCAAAGATGTCGACAAATTCATCCAGTGCTTCGGCATTGACCACATTCTTCTCAATCAAAATCTGCTCCAGCGCCTTTACCCGAAGTGCAATCCCGGATTCCTCTTCATCGTGCTCATGGTTGTGATCGTGTGACATTGATTATTCCAAAAGTTTGCCGAGAAAGATTGGCAAGCGGATTGTATTGGCTCCCATCTGATTCGGCGCAGAATCCTAGCAGTTATACGGGGACAATATAAGCTATCTGAACATTATTCAACTCCCCATCTTTTTCGGTGGGATAGCCCATTGCACTCTTCAAACAAAATCGCCGGAGTCATCCGGTAATATCGCACAGGACAAGGTCCGGTGCTGCGTATTCAGCCCGAAAAGCCTTTAGACAATCAGGTCAAGTGCAATTCCAGGACAGAATTGTTAGTAACACGGTTCTCTGATTTGTTTTGTGAACCGTTAAACGGTTTGAAAGCGGCCTGGGTTAATTAACCCGGCCCAGTATCATTACCCGCTTGCAAGGATTGCCGCCGATCCGATAGCTCAGCTCAGCAGGGTCTGTGGCATCCCAAAGTACCATGTCTGCATTTTTTCCAATTTCCAGGGTACCGGTTTTGTCTTCTATACCAAGTGCTTTTGCCCCATTACGGGTGACTCCAACCAGCGTTTCTTCGGGCGTCATACGGAACAAGGTGCAGGCCATGTTGAGCATCAATAACAGGGAGCCCACCGGAGAGCTGCCGGGATTACTGTCGCTGGCGAGGGCGATGGGAACGTTGTTTTCACGAAGCGCTTTTATGGGTGGAAGCATGGTTTCCCGCAGGCAGTAAAAGGCGCCGGGTAACAGCACAGCAACGGTTCCATTCTGAGATAGAACGGGAACATCTTCGGGATCAAGATATTCCAGATGATCGACAGATAACGCACCGTGTTGCGCCGCCATCACGGCCCCCTTTAGATCGCTGAGTTGTTCGGCGTGGAGCTTGACGGGAAGATTATGCCCTCGGGCAACATCAAAAACCCTTTCCACCTGTTGTGGTGAAAACGCGATGCCCTCGCAGAAGGCATCTACCGCATCCACAAGCTCTTCTGCAACGGCCGCTGGAAGCGCTTGTTCACAAACCAGATCAATATAGTCATCGCTTCGCGCCGCATATTCCGGTGGAAGGGCATGGGCGCCGAGAAAACTGGTAACGATATTGGCAGGAACCTGCTTGTCTAGTCGCCGCGCAACGCGCAGCATTTTTAATTCGTCTTCCACATTCAAACCGTATCCGGATTTGATCTCAAGGGTAGTCACCCCTTCCGAGAGCAGTCCTTCTACGCGAACTAAGGCCTGACCAAAGAGTTCGTCTTCGCTGGCCGCTCGGGTCGCTGAAACCGTAGAAATAATGCCACCCCCGGCCCGGGCGATTTCCTCATAACTGGCTCCTTTAAGACGCTTTTCGAATTCACTGGCGCGATTGCCGCCGTATACGATATGGGTATGGCAGTCAACGAGTCCGGGCGTAATCAGCCGGCCGTTACAATCAAGTTTGTCAGAGCACGAATCAAACGGCTCCCCGGGCAAATCCTCAGTGACACCTACCCAGCTAATCTTACCGTTGGAAATGGCCACCGCCCCATTTTCAATCAGTCCATATGGCTGACCTCCGGTCTCCATGGTAGCAACCCGGGCGTTGTACCAGATGGTGTCAGGGTGATTATTTGATCGTGTCTTCATTGCATCGTGTTAGTTTGCTATGTGTGGTTTGGCATATAGATTTTGCGTCTGAGATTCAGTTTGCATTGTTACAACTAATTTGTATAGTGATAAACGTGCGACAGATTGAGATTTGCATACTACTTCTGCATGAACTGGTTATTGATGCTTTATGCCCACAATAGCAATCTGTAATTATTCTGACAAATTCTGAAGATAATTTGTCCTCGATCTGTATTTAGAGAACACAAATTTTTTATGAGCTTGACTCTGTTACAACTACAGGCTTTAGAATGATGCTCTGAAAACAAATTACGGTTGTCCTGTCGCTCTGACGCTAGGTGACATTGCAAAAATTGTTTATGCGACTCATAAAGCAAACTCCTATACTTCGGTTGTTCTGTTGTCTGCTGGCGATATTTTTATCGTTTGGTTCTGTTGCGAGTGCGTCCATGTCCGCCTCAATGTATCTCGGAAAAGACGATAAAAATGCCGAGCAAAATATTGGCATACAAAACCTGACTCTTCAATCTCATCATTCATCCGATATGGTTGAAAGTGAGGGTATGATGCATTCCGGTAATCACTCCGAGTCGCAACATGTCACCTGTGATTTAATTTGTACCGTTTCTGTATCGATACTTCCCCATACGGTATCGATTCCCGAGATATATTATCAAAAAAGGTTTTGGACAATACCGGAACACTCGCGCTATATCTCTGATCTCTACTCACTGCTTTTCAAGCCGCCAAAGTTATAAATCCATGAGATTACCGTATGCTTAATTGCTGGTAATCGATTTCTGAGAAACCACCCAGGGGTCTGTGATCCGGTTGACGGGTGTCGTATTTAGATTTACATGAGGTTTAGCAGTGAAAAAAATCACAGTTCAATTTGTCGCAATAGCCGTAATATCGGTTGGCATGATGAAAATTGTCTTGTCGCAACAGGGATCTGTTCTGGATCCATTGGCACATCCCACTTCGCCGGAATTTGAGTCGCCTTTTTCAACAGTAATCGTGCCGTTAGATGCAAGGTTGTCATGGAAAAATCGCTTTAACGGCGACGAATCATTTAACCAACAGGAGACACTCGGACTGACAACTGAAATGGCGGGCAACATGTCTGACATGGATCATTCTGGACACGGTGAATCGGGGATGGCAATGGATGCCACCGGTGTGGTGAAGCAAATCAAGGAGAAAGAGGGAAAAGTAAAAATCAAGCACGGGCCTGTTGATCGTCTGGGAATGCCGGCAATGACCATGGTGTTTAAAGTTGAAGATATGACTATGTTGGAGAATATTGAAAAAGGTCAACGCGTCGGCTTCACTGTCGAAAATTCATCTGGCGGATTCCTGATAACGCATCTTATGGCGATGCCGACTAATGGTGCACAGAGCGCTGCTGATCCGGTCTCATCGGCAGAGGTTGGGAACACAGGCAACATGGATGCACAAGGCATCGTCAAGAAAATACAGCCAGCACAGGGAAAAATAAAAATAGAGCATGGTCCGATAGATCGTCTGGGGATGCCGGCGATGACCATGGTATTCAAAGTGAAAGATCCGCTTCAGCTTGATGGAATTGAAAAGGGGAGTGCGGTTGAATTCTCAGTGGATAACACCTCAGGTGGGTTTGTTATTACCAATATCAAACCCGCGCATTAATAGGGGCTATCATGATACTTAAGAAATACACTAAAACGGCGGCTGTCCTGTCTTCGGTGTTCAGTATTGCTGCCTGTACTTCGGTACCTAACGACGGTGGCGTAAGCGAAGTAGAGAACCTTTATCACGAGCGGGTAGATAGTGGATATCGCCTTCCGGTATTCGATGATTCTTTGCCCATGTCTGTTGAGGACGTCTCCGAGTTGCTGAAAACCCCATTGTCCTTGACCGATGCGGAACGCATTTCGGTGGAATCAAACATCATTGTAAAAGCAAAACTTGCCAAAGTCGGTATTGCGGAAGCGGACTACGCTCAAGCGGGTCGTATGGAAAATCCGGGGTTAGCCTATGAGCGGTTTTCCAGTGCCGAGAGCACCACTTCGATACTTTTTGATGTGGGGGGACTTGTGTTGATGCCGCTTAAGCGACAAATGGAACAGCGGCGTCTGGAGGCGACGCGTTACCGCGCCGCGATTGATATTATGGACCATATTGCCGGTACGCGAAAAGCCTGGATTAATGCGATTGCTGAAAAACAAAAAACAGCCCTGATTGAGCGTGCCCTGGAGTCTGTTGAAACCAGCAACAATTTAACTCGACAGATGACCGCGCTTGGACACAGCAGTGTCATAGAGGCGGCTCAGTCCGAGCTTGTGCTTGGCGGTATGCAAGCCACCCTGATCAAGCAGCGATTATCAGAAGGCGCTGCGCGGGAATCGCTGATTCGCCAGCTGGGTCTCTGGGGTGTTCAGGCGCAATCACTTAAATTGCCGGATCGTCTGCCCAGATTGCCTGGTGAGAAACTGGATATTCCTGCAGTAGAACAGCAGGCCATTGAAGGTCGTCTTGATGTGCAGATGGCAAAATTCAATCTGGAAAGTATGGCTGAAAATCTCAAACTTACCCGGTTGAATCCGTTCCTCTCGGCAATCGAATTGGGTGTGGTGGATGAAAGAGCCGATGGTGAAACTGAGCGAGGATATGAAATCGAGCTGCGGCTGCCGATTTTTGATGCGGGAGGAGTAAAAAACGGAAAAGCACGTATTGTGTTTGAGCAGGCACAGGCGCAGGCGCAGTCAACGGCAGTCAATGCAGCTTCCGCCTCAAGGGAAGCGCTGGCGACGTATCGCAGCAGTTGGGAGATTGCCAACCATATGGAAAGTGAGATGTTACCGCTTCGGCAACGCATCAGTTCAGAAGAATTGTTGCTTTACAACGGAATGCTGATCAGCGTTTTTGATCTGCTTAGCGATTTACTGTCGGCCACTGACATGGAAGTAGATTATGTCAACGCAGTCCGAACGTTCTGGCTTGCAGATACCAATTTACAGAGTGTTCTTACTGGCGCTGGTGGTGCTGAAATGAGCTTCGACGGGGGCGCTGAAACGCTTTCCGGCGGCAGCGATAAAGCGCACTGAAAGAACTTATATGGGTAATCAATCATGACAGATAGAAGAGAATTTTTAAAAGGGGCAGGTGCCGCAGCATTAGGGGCGGGTCTTGTTTCACGCGCCGCTCTGGCAGCGCTCCCGGAATCACCCGTGATGGAAACCGCCGCAATGCAGGTCCCTGAGTTGCCAAATACCGGTCCCCATTTTAACCCTGTAGTCACTCTCAACGGATGGTCGTTGCCATGGCGCATGAAAAACGGCTGGAAAGAATTTCATCTTACTGCTGAAGCAGTAGAACGTGAAATTGCACCCGGTATGACAGCTCGCCTTTGGGGTTACAACGGGCAGTCACCCGGGCCCACAATCGAATGTGTTGAAGGCGACAAGGTGCGTATCTATGTGACTAATAGATTGCCCGAACATACCACTATTCATTGGCACGGTATTTTTCTGCCCGCGGGAATGGACGGAGTAGGGGGCCTTAATCAACCGCAGATTCCTCCAGGTAAAACGTATGCCTACGAGTTTGAGCTTAGGCAGTCAGGTACATTTATGTACCATCCCCATGCTGATGAAATGGTGCAGATGGCGATGGGCATGATGGGTTCGCTGGTGGTTCATCCAAGAAACCCGAACGAACATAAAGTCGACAGGGATTTTTGTTTTCTGATGTCATCCTATGATATTGAGCCCGGCACAATGACGGCACGGATCAATACCATGCTGGATTTCAACATATGGACCTGGAACAGTCGTGTGTTTCCCGGCATCGATCATCTGGTATGTGGCCTGAACGAGACGGTCAGGGTGCGAATGGGCAATCTGACGATGACCAATCACCCCATCCATATTCACGGCCTTAAATTCGAAGTCTCCTGTACGGATGGCGGCTGGGTGCCAAAGGGGGCCAGATGGCCTGAGGTAACCTCTGATATTGCCATTGGACAAATGCGAGCAATAGAGTTTGTGGCCGATGCACCGGGAGACTGGGCAATGCACTGTCACAAATCCCACCATACTATGAACCCGATGGGCCACAACGTGCCCAATATGATCGGAGTCGACCAACGTCAGGTCCAGCAGAGTCTCGGTAAATTGTTGCCGGGTTATATGGTTATGGGAGAGCGCGGAATGGCCGACATGGGCGAAATGATTATGCCGTTGCCCAACAACACATTGCCAATGATGACCGGAGACGGTCAGTTTGGGCCGATCGAGATGGGCGGCATGTTTACGGTGCTCAAAGTGCGAGAGAATCAGAAGGCCGGAGACTTTACCGATCCCGGTTGGTACGAATACCCGGCGGGGACGGTTGCTTATGAGGTTGAACTTTAGGGAACCTTCAATTTTTACAAACAGTATTTTTTAAAACCAAATCAGGATTATCAAAATGAATACACCTTACAAATTTATCGCTACTGTGCTGACGGCAACCTCAATGACGCTTGCCTCTGCCAATTTGTTGGCCAGCGGAACCCACGATCACAAGCATGAGGCAGAGGAATTCGATGCGCTGACAAACGAGTTCGGAAGCTATGAGCCGGGCATGAAGGCGGTTCGAACCATAGAAGTAGAGATGAGTGACGACATGCGTTTTGCACCCAATGTGATCAATGTCAAGGTGGGAGATGTGGTTATGTTCAAGCACAACAACACCGGAAAAATGATGCATGAGTTTGTTCTTGGCACGCATCATAGTCTTGACCATCACGCTGAAATGATGAAAAAGTTCCCCGGTATGGAGCACTCGGAGCCTTTTATGGCCCACGTTGCACCCGGTGAAACCGGCATGATCATGTGGAAATTTTCGGAGCCGGGAGAGTTTTCTTTCGGTTGTCTCATTCCAGGCCATTATGATGCGGGTATGAAAGGCCGAATTGTCGTTGGATCCTAGATGCGTAAACTGAATGGCATAATGTTTAGCCGACAGATAGAGTAGAATCTCTCGTAGACGATTTTATTGCGGGTAAGTAATTTGAGCATTAAGCAGGTTTTGCAGATTGGTCATCCGGTGTTGGCGGCTCGGGCGGCGGAAGTTGACGTTGATCGCATCCGAAGTGCTGAAGTGCAGTGCTGGATTGATGACATGATTGATACCATGCGGGATGCCAACGGGGCCGGTATTGCAGCCAATCAGATCGGAATTCCCTATCGACTGTTTACCATCGAAGTGGGAAATAATCCGCGCTATCCCTACAAGCCACCGATTCCGTTAACGGTAGTTATTAATCCGGAAATCGAATTTTTGAGTGACGAAACATTCAGCTCTAACGAAGGGTGTTTGTCTGTTCCACAGATTCGGGGTCGGGTCGATCGATATGTGCATATCAGGGTGTCCTATTATGATCGTAACGGCGAAGGACAGTCCTCGGAGGTAAAAGGTTATTCGGCTTGCACCTGGCAGCATGAGTATGATCACCTCGACGGTATCCTGTTCCCCCATCGAGTAACCGATCCGACATCATTTTGTTCGTGGTCAGTTTTTCAGGAGTATCAGCAGGCTGAATTTTCGGACGAAGTGCGCAACCTGGTTGAGAAGTGGGGTGCCTAGCTCGGGTTAGCCCATTCGAAAATTTTACCCGGATTCATAATCCCTTTGGGGTCGAGCGCTTTTTTTATTGCCAGCATGGGCTGAATTGCCGGGCCATGTTCTTTTTTAAGGAAATCTATCTTTCCGTAACCGATACCGTGTTCGCCGGTGCAGGTTCCGTCGAGGGATAGTGCTCGCTTGACCATTCTGTCGTGAAGGTCGGTGGCCTTCTTAACTTCGTCGGGATCATCGTGATCCACTAATAGCAGTAAATGAAAATTGCCGTCTCCGACATGGCCAACCATGGGTGCGAGGATGCCCGTTTGATCGATATCCTGCTGGGTTTGCAGAAGACATTCCGCCAGATTAGAAATCGGCACGCATACGTCGGTGGACCAGATTTTACCTTTGGGATGCAGCAATTTTGAGGCATAGGCGACGTCATGTCGGGCGCGCCACATCTTATTGCGCTCTTCGGTATTTCGAGTCCAGTTAAATGCCCCGCCATTATTGTCCTTGGTAATTTCCTGTGCCAGCTCGGCCTGTTCCTGCACGTAGGATTCACTGCCATGAAACTCAAAAAACAGGGTTGGCGCGACGGTGTAATCCATCTTTGAATAGGCGTTGATGGCTTCAATAGTTTTGGCGTCAATCAACTCGACACGGGCTACGGGAATTCCGCACTGGATAATCTGGATGACCGAATTCACCGTGTCTTCCAGGTTGTCAAAGGTACAGGTTGCCGAAGACATGGCTTCGGGTACGGGATAGAGCTTTATGGTCAGCTCGGTAATGACTCCCAAGGTACCTTCTGAACCCACCAGCAAGCGCGCCAAATCATACCCGGCGGCTGATTTTTTGGATCGGCCACCGGTTCGGATAATCGACCCGTCCGCCATAACCGCTTCAAGATTAATGACATTTTCTTTCATTGTGCCGTAACGAACGGCATTGGTGCCGGAAGCCCGGGTCGATGCCATTCCGCCGAGGGACGCATCGGCACCGGGATCAATGGGGAAAAACAGGCCGGAGTCTTTGAGATGATTAGCCAACTGTCGTCGGGTTACGCCGGGTTGAATGACGACGTCCATATCCCCTTCGTTAACCTGAATGATGTTGTTCATTTCAGACAAGTCGATGCAGATTCCGCCATGCAATGCGACCACCCCTCCCTCGAGTGCTGTTCCGGTCCCGTAGGGAATGACGGGCATTGAATGCTGATCACAGATTCTGACAATGTCTGCCACTTCCTGTGTGGAGTGAGGTTTGATAACCGCATCCGGTGAGCAGGAAGGATGAAAAGATTCATCGTGTCCGTGGTGATCCCGAACGGCGGCGGAGGTCAGAACCCTGTCTTTGAACACGCAGATCAGTGCTTCCAGTGCGTGTTCGGAAGTGCGCCGCGTATGCGGGCTTTCGGTAATTTGATTCATGGTTACTTGGGTGCAGACGGGTTTCCGATTTAGGTGTATGAACGTAATCTTGGCATAAATCTGACTGACTTACTAGAATCCGGGTCTGAGTGGTCTATAAGATTTCCCGGTACTGAAGGAGGTTTTTGTTTGAGAGTTCATTCAAAGCGTTCAAAGGGCAGACTGTGCAGATTTTTTTAGGGTGAGTAGTTGGGAGCGATACTACAAATATTTCTCTTCAGATGAATAGTGCTTTAGTGACACTGGTATTTCAGTGTAGATAAAATGTTTAGCGGTTATACTGCCTCAAAAACAGGTTTTCCGCATTACGATAACAATTTTATAGAGAATAAAACAGTATTATGGATCTAAACGATTTGCGCCGTGAATACTTGAAAGACGGTTTGAACCGAGATCAACTGGAAGTTAATCCCGTGGATCAATTTCAGAAATGGTTGAAGCAGGCGATTGAAGCGGACATTAAGGACCCCACTGCAATGTCTGTGGCCACGGTAGATGCCGATGGCCAGCCACGTCAGCGACTGGTTTTGTTGAAGCAGGTAGATAACGATGGTTTTGTGTTCTTTACCAATTATGAAAGTAAAAAGGCGCGTGATATTGCGTTGAACCCTAAGGTGAGCCTGCATTTTCCCTGGCATATGTTGGAACGTCAGGTGAAGATTTGCGGTCAGGCTGAAAAGGTTAAGAGTTCTGAATCACTTAAGTATTTTCTTTCAAGACCTGAAGAAAGCCAGTTGGCGGCCTGGGCATCGCAACAAAGTAGTCGATTATCCTCTCGTCAGGTGTTGCTCGGCGAGTTCGCAGCAATGAAAGAGAAATTTAAACGGGGTTCAATTCCGCTTCCTGATTTCTGGGGAGGGTTTCGCGTTGTTCCTTCTTCCATTGAATTCTGGCAAGGTGGTGGGAACCGACTGCATGATCGTTTTGAATACACAAGGGGCGATGACGAGTGGGATATCCAGCGCCTTGCACCTTGACTCCACTGACACATTTCGAATTGCAAGAAGTAATCTAGAGCACGGGTTCTAAAATTGATAATGAAGCGCATGGAAATAATTGAATGTCTCGAAAAAGTCATGTTATTTCGCCGATTATCCAAGGAGCAAATGGATCAGGTGGCTTCCCGAGCGGTATTAGTGCAACTTGACGAGCACGATCAACTATTTGGCCAGCAAGACCCTGCCAGGCGATTTTATGTATTGCTTTCGGGCCAGATGAAATTGTTCAGGCTGGCGTCGCAAGGCAGTGAGAAAGTTATCGAAATTGTTAGCCCGGGTTCAACCTTTGCAGAAGCATTGATGTTTCTGGAGAATCCGATTTATCCGGTGAGTGCTCAGGCAATAAAACCGTCGCAACTGATCAGTATTGACGCGATGCATTTTGTGTCGATTATGCGCGAATCTGTCGACACGCTTCTGGCCATTGCGGCAGACTTGAGTCAGCGTCTTCATGGGCTTGTCTGGGAGTTGAATGATTTGACTCTTTTAAGCGGTACCTGCCGGGTAGCCACCTATTTTTTGCAACGGCTCGGTGATGAGTCTGATGAGTCTGAAGGGTTTGATCTCGACCTGCCCAAGCAGACGCTTGCTTCGCGACTGTCGATTAAACCGGAAACCCTGTCGCGTATTTTCAAGCGTTTAAGCGACGCCGGTGTGATCACCATTGAAGGCAATCATGTCTCGGTGATGGATATCGATCAGCTCACCGAACTGTCCGACGTCTATTCAACCCGCGAACGCTCGATTCACTCTTCTGTGTAGTGTTGTAAGTCGTGATTGCCGGCAAGCCTGCGGACAAATTGAACGGAGAACCGGTTTAGTCGAGACGGGCCATGTCCTGGCCGCAACACATCGGAGATTTGATCATGCCGTGGCCATCAGGGCATTTGGAAACCTGGACCTGGTCGCCGCTGTCGGCGGTGATGTTGCCGTGGTCGAGTTCCTTGTCACAGGTGCCACAGGTCATGGTGCCTATGGACATGCCGCAAGCCTCACATTTGTATACTGCCATTTTTGTCTCCTCGGGTTTGGTTGAGCCAGTAGTTTACCAGTTCAAAGCACCGGGCGCCTCTCAGATCAACATTTGGCCACGCCATCGGCGCCTGAATAATCGGCAAAGATCTTGCGGTCAGCGTGATTCAAGGGCGCCTGAGTGACGCAAGTATAACTGCTGTGTAGTCAGGTCGCGGTAATAAAAATATTTCAACGCTGCTTTTCAGCCCGTACTCCATGCCCGGGGTCTTTTCATTCCGGCAAGTTTGCAGGCCTGTTTTACGTATCCGTAAGGAAACATATTGAACAGGTTCGCCTTGGCTGTTTTTTTATGAATATGCCGGTTCGAAGATAAGTAAGCAGTGACATGACGGACATCGGGTATTACCTGATGCTCGTCAAAATATTCGCGAATAAATCGGATCACGATCCAGTGATCTTCTCCGAGGTCGAGTTCTTCTTCTCGGGCAACTTGCAACGCGAATTCTGGAGTCCACTCGGAAGGGTTGACTAGATAACCTTCTTCGTCTCTGGTGATTGCGGGCTGAGTTTTCATAACCGTACGTTCATTTTACCAAGGGGCTCAAAATTTACCCAAATAGCAGATTCCAGTACATGACCCGGGTCAAGTAAACAAGATTTAGTAAGACGTTGCCTGTTTATCTGCTCCTGATAATTTTCAGAAACTTCAGAAGGTTCGGTAACTTTCGCATGCACTTGATTTTGATCAAGTACATGTCGAGGTTTATTCACTAAGGTCGAAGCTGCTTTAAATAATGTTAATCACTTGAAGTGGAAAGAGGCTGAATAGATGCACGCAATAGGTAATACCACGGGAGCAGATCAATACAGGGCGTTGGGGTTAAGTACCTTTGCATTCACAGTGTGTTTCGCCGTGTGGACGATATTCTCCATTATCGGAGTGAAAATCAAACTGGATCTGGGACTTAGTGATACCCAGTTTGGTCTTCTTGTTGCGACCCCGGTATTAACCGGATCCATCAGCCGGATTTTTCTGGGTGTCTGGACTGAGCAATACGGCGGCCGAATTATGTTCCCGCTGCAGATGTTGGTGACGGCAGTTGCAGTATGGTTATTAACTTCAGTCGAAACCTATGAAATCTTTCTGGTAGCGGCGCTGGGTCTCGGACTTGCGGGTGGTTCCTTTATCGTGGGCGTCTCCTACGTTTCGCGCTGGTTTGAAAAGGAACGACAGGGAACAGCGCTGGGAATCTTCGGTGCCGGTAATGTTGGCGCCGCGGTAACAAACTTTGCCGCCCCATTTTTAGTCGTAGCCATCGGTTGGGAAGGGACAGCGAGAGTGTACGCCATTGTTTTGGCCATCACCGCCGTCCTGTTTTATGTGCTCAGCAAAGATGATCCGGTACTGAAAGAGCGTCGTCAGACAGGCGCTAAACCGGTATCCGCGACGGATCAGCTGGCCCCGCTTAAAGATATTCAGGTATGGAGATTTGCGACCTATTATTTCTTTGTGTTTGGTGCGTTTGTTGCCCTGGCTTCTTTTCTGCCTCGCTATTATGTCGGTGCCTACGGTCTGGAACTGACCACTGCGGGGGTGTTTGCTGGTTTGTACTCTCTTCCGGGTTCGGTGTTTCGGGCTTTAGGTGGATGGATGTCCGATAAATGGGGTGCACGATCTGTGATGTATCTGACTTTCTTGGTGTCGCTGGTTTGTCTGTTTATGATGAGCTACCCAAAGACTGAGTATACCGTGTCAGGAATCGAGGGCCCCATTCATTTTCAATTTGGCATCAGCCTGAGTTTCTTTGTCGGATTGACGATCGTTCTTGGCTTCATGATGAGTCTTGGCAAAGCGGCGGTCTACAAGCACATCCCCGTTTACTATCCCCATCATGTCGGTTCTGTCGGCGGCCTGGTGGGCATGATTGGCGGTCTCGGCGGATTTTTTCTGCCTATCTCATTCGGAGTTTTGCTCGACTATACCGGTGTCTGGACGGCGCCCTATATGCTCATGTTCGTGATCGTTGCGGTTTCCACCGTGTGGATGCATGTCGCAATTCGACGAATGGAGGTCAGCCGTCACCCCGGATTGCAGGACGAACGATTTCTCTCCGATGTGCCTGAAAAGCCTTTTCCAAAATCAGGCTGACGCTTTATTTATGGTGTTTCGAAAATTTCAATGAATTTGATTTTAATAATTAACTTTCCAAGAGGTCTATTATGACTACCACATCAGCAAATCTATCAGGCCATACCCTTGGGGAGTGGCATCCTGATGATGTCACTTTCTGGGACCAAACCGGAAAATCTATCGCTCGTCGCAATCTCTGGATATCGATTCCCTGTCTGCTTCTGGCTTTTTCGGTATGGATGGTCTGGAGTGTGGTTGTCGCAAAGTTGCCCGCAATCGGATTTAACTATACTACCGGTCAGCTGTTCTGGCTGGCCGCTCTGCCGGGTTTGTCCGGCGCTACGTTGCGAATCTTTTATTCGTTTATGGTGCCAATTTTTGGGGGCAGACTATGGACCACTCTGACTACCGCGTCGTTGATGCTGCCCGCATTAGGCGTTGGCTTTGCGGTTCAGGATCCGGAGACTTCGTACGCCTTTTTCCTGATATTGGCGCTGTTGTGCGGATTTGGCGGCGGTAATTTCGCTTCGTCCATGGCTAACATCGCATTTTTCTACCCCAAAAAAGAAAAGGGTAA
>JAIBDK010000178.1 GCA_024679435.1 Gammaproteobacteria bacterium
AACCCTTCTCGCACTCCCTGTTTGGGCCTTGTTTGAACTTGGTTTATTCTGTTGCCGGTTTATCAAAAAAGATGCTGATGACGAAGATGAAGAAGAATTCGAATCTGACGAACGGGATTTGACTCAAGCCGAATAGCTATTTTTAATAAGTTGCGAATCTGTTTCGGCGTTTAAACGCCTGTCGTTTTCAGTATGCAAATGCCTGTGTTTTTACAGGTAAATTCGGTGTACCCATGTTTGGGTATCTTCATTCGGGTTTTCGGAGGATCGATCTGCCATGGCTTTTTTCCATAAGCGCAAAGAACATCTCAGGGTTTTGGCTGGTGCCCTCATATTTGCCACGTTTTTAGTAACCCAACCCGCAATATCCCAGGGTTTTAATCCGCAGCTGATAAATCAGCTTGAGAATCATCCCGCGCCCTATCTTGCACTACACGGAAAAGATCCTGTTGCCTGGCAGGAGTGGGGTGCGGAGACGATGGAGATGGCCCGTAATTCAAACCGAATTCTGCTCCTATCCATCGGTTACTTTTCCTGTCATTGGTGTCATGTCATGCAGCGTGAGACTTTCAGAAACCCCGAGGCCGCAAAGTTTCTCAATGATAATTTTATTCCAGTAAAAATTGACAAAGAACTAGAGCCGGCACTGGATCGCAAATTAATGGACTTTACCCAAAGTATTATTGGTCGGGGAGGATGGCCTTTAAATGTTTTTGTTTTACCTGGAGGTCATCCGGTTTATTCCGTTCTTTATTCCCCACCCGAGCAATTTCTGGAAATTTTAAATCGCCTGCAGAGCGTGTGGAAGCAGGATCCGGACAAAATTATGGAACTGGTAAACAGGGAGATAGTCGAGTCTTTTCCGAATGCCCCTCCCGAACTTGATGCCGAGGTTTTCGGAGAAATAATTTTGCGATCTACCGATAATATTCTGGCTCGTGCCGATACGTTCCAGGGTGGTTTTGGCGATCAGCAAAAATTTCCGTCTGCTCCCCAGCTTGATTATTTACTGGATAGATACGCGCTGGATAACACTCCTGACGTAAAGCAATTTCTCGAGACAACACTATCGGCTATGGCTAATGGCGGATTGTACGATCATTTAGCCGGTGGCTTTTTTCGCTATACCGTAGATCCGGGCTGGGAGATTCCGCACTTTGAAAAAATGCTGTCTGACAACGTCAATCTTGCCGACGTCTATCTCAAGGCAAGTGATGTTCTGGACCGCCCGGAGTTTGCTGTTATTGGCCATCAAACCCTGAAATTCATGAGCACCAGAATGCTGGGGGAATTAGGAGGAATGGTATCCTCTTTTTCTGCAGTGGATGATCATAATATTGAAGGTGGAACCTACCTCTGGACGCTGGATCAGCTTGTTAAGGTCTTAAAGAATGATGAAGTTGAGCTGTTGTCTGAAATATGGAATCTTGATCGTCCTTCGGAACTTCCCGGGGGAAATCATCCGCGGTTTGTCAAAAGTCTTGAACAATATGCAGATGAGCACGGCGTTGTCTTTGATGGCGTAGCTGAAACATACGCTCGGGCAACGCGACGGTTATTAAAAGCAAGAGACGAGCGCGGATTGCCGGTGGATGATAAGCGTGTCACCGGATGGAATGCTCAGGCACTGGCATTGTTTATCGATGTCTCTAGTCGCTACCCGGATTACGGATATGAAAAAATTGCTCAACAGCTACACGGTTTTTTGACAGAAAAAGTCTGGGTAGATAACAAGCTTTGGCGATCCTGGGTAAAGGGTGAGCGAATGGGTTCGGCTTCGTTGGAAGACTACGCCTATACCGCCAATGCACTGTTTAAGTGGTCTGTTTTTGCTGATTCATCAAAAGATGCAGAACTGGCTCTGAAGATTGCGCGTGCCGGCTGGCAGAAATTTCACCGAAATAACGGCTGGTATCAGGGTGACGGAATGCTGATTGCGCCGGTCTCTGCCGAAGAGATGCTGGCTGATACTTCAACATCATCGCCATCTGCAGATCTGATTCGTGTGAGCCTTGAACTGGCTCGTCATTTTGATGATCAAACTCTTGAGAATCTGGCGGTCTCAGCGCTTAACCGGGGTGCTCAGTATTTAGCGCTTGCGCCATTCTGGTATGTGAGTCAGTTAAGTACCGTTGAATATGCACTGGGGCTGCCGCCGCAAGGGTAGGGGCCTGATTTGCTGAAGATTTTGTTAATGTACTGAAAAATGTGGACGGGAAAGCGGGAAAATAAACTGGGATTATTTTGAAAGTAACTGCCACTCCTTGTTCTGGTATCCGAATATGGGTTTAAAGTTGGTCTTGTAATTCATTTTTCTGCAATCTTCTATCCAGTAACCCAGATATAGCCAGTCGAGTTCCATTTCTCTAACATAATCAAGCTGTTTCATAATGGCGAAGGTGCCCAGGCTTCGGTTTTGCATGTGTGGATCAAAAAACGTATAGACAGCGGACATGCCGTCATCTGGTAAATCGCATACGGAAAGCGCGATCAGCTTTTCATCCAGGCGGTATTCAATAAATACGGTCTCGATGGAAGACTCCACCATGAATTCGTTATACCGTTCGGGATTCTTGTGATCCATTATGTCGCCGGTGTGGCGCCAGGACTGGTATCGACTATAGAGTTCGAAATGTTCTTCGCAGAATTTTGCGGGGACCATGGTGGTATAGACGTCCTGGTTTCTTTTTTTGCAACGTTTCTGGGCCCGGTTCGGCTGATATTCTCTGGCGGGGATTCGCACTGAAACGCAGGCGTTACAGTTGCGGCAGTGGGGTTTGTAAATGGTCTTTCCGCTGCGTCGAAATCCCGATTTAAGCAAAACGCTGAACAGGGAATTGTCGACTTCGTAATCCGGATCGAGTAATACCGTTGAGGCTGTCTCCGGCTCGATATACGGGCAGGCATGAGGAGCTGAAATAAAAAGCTTGGGCTGACTTGTCTGTATCGTCATGTTTGGTTTTTAATTATTCCGGAATCCGAATGTTTATTTGAGTTGTCAGGTTGTCGACAGGCCCAGGACCCGGTTAGTGATTTTGTCGTGGTAGCGGATTCTATAATACTAATAAACTGGTCTCGAGGTATTTCCTGCGCGCCCAGACTGATGAGGTGAGAAGAAGTAATCTGGCAGTCTATCAATTTGTAATCCCATCGCAACAGACAGTGCACCAGATAATTCATGGCGGCTTTAGATGCGTCCGAAACAGTGCTGAACATACTCTCTCCAAAGAAAATTTTCCCCAGAGAAATGCCATACAATCCGCCGACCAGCTCGCCATCCTTCCAGGTTTCCACCGAGTGAGCGTAGCCAAGATCATGGAGTTTTGTGTAGGCATTTTTCATGTCCTGAGTAATCCAGGTTCCGGGCCCTCCCGGCCTGGGTCCGGCACATTTCTCAATGACATCGCAGAAACAGTTGTCAAAAGTAAAGCTGAACTGTTGTTTTCGGATGGCTTTTTGAAGGCTGCGAGATGCTTGAAAATTATCTGGGAACAGCACACAACGAGGATTCGGTGACCACCACAGGATAGGTTCTCCCGGGTTATACCAGGGAAATATTCCCTTACGATAAGCCAGTAACAGCCTTTCTGAAGTCAAGTCGCCCCCCAGTGCCAGCAAGCCGTCGTCGGTGGCGTAGCGGTGATCTGGAAATCCTTCTATTGCTGTCATTTATAAGTGCGGTCTATATATTAGTTGTTTCGGTCGAGCGTTTTGGGTTGCGTGAATACATCAGGGCGAATGCTGTTTTTATCGAGAGCACGGCATATATTATCCACAAGTACAGCGTTTTGTAAAATCTATCTATTAAGGCATTTAACCTGAAATCAAATTCCAATTTTGCTTATATTCTGACAAAATTCCGCGCAGTTTATTGGTGTTGTGAATTTAACCTGTTTGACTGTTTAATTAATGAGAATTTTGGGAATCGAGACGTCCTGTGACGATACCGGCGTTGCAATTTATGACGCTGACCACGGCCTTATTGTTCATCGACTTGCGTCTCAGGTTGAATTACACCGTGAATACGGGGGAGTCGTTCCTGAGTTGGCTGCACGGGACCATATTCGAACGTTGTTGCCCCTGGTGGATAATGTGCTGAGTGATTCTGCTAATGGTGGACGAAAAATGGATGCCATTGCGTATACGGCAGGACCGGGTCTGGCCGGCGCGTTGCTGGTAGGCGCTTCTGTCGCATCGAGTTTGGCATACGGCTGGGGAGTTCCGGGGCTGGGAGTGCATCACATGGAAGGGCACCTGCTTGCTCCTATGCTTGAGGCAGACCCTCCAGAGTTTCCCTTTGTGGCATTGCTGGTTTCAGGCGGGCATACCATGCTTGTTGATGTGGCGGCTCCTGGAGCTTATCGAATTCTTGGGCAATCAGTGGATGATGCCGCAGGGGAGGCTTTTGACAAAACCGCAAAAATGCTTGGGTTAAGCTATCCCGGAGGACCGGCAATCGCAAAGATTGCTGTGAACGGAATGCCAAACCGGTTTACTTTTCCAAGACCGATGACCAATCGACCCGGTTTGGATTTCAGCTTCAGCGGATTAAAAACCCACACCCTAACCACCGCCCGCCAGCAGGGGGAGCTCGATGACCAGACCGTGGCCGATATCGCCCTGGCGTTCGAGCTGGCAGTGGTAGATACGCTGGCAATTAAGTGCCAGCGTGCGTTAAAGCTTACCGGTCGGAAACGGCTGGTAATCGCGGGTGGCGTCGGTGCCAACACGCGGTTGCGGGAAAAGCTCGAAAATGAATGCCTCAAAACCGGATCCAGAGTGTATTACCCAAGGCCGGAGTTATGTACGGATAACGGCGCCATGATCGCTTATGCCGGTTATTTTCGGTTCAGGCTGCAAAGTAGCTATGAAGAGCATCCGGGGCGGGCCTTACAGAATACGGGAGCGTTTGATATTTATCCAAGATGGAGTCTTGAAGATGTCAGTACGACGGCTCAATAGATATTAGAGACCGATTCAAAAGTTGATTTGTGATGAATATTTTGGAGGTCGTCGAAACGTTATTTCGACCCGAAACTTATTTTACTTTCTGTGCCCTGACGGAGCCGTGAGATGTT
This sequence comes from Gammaproteobacteria bacterium, assembly GCA_024679435.1. Classification (GTDB taxonomy): domain Bacteria; phylum Pseudomonadota; class Gammaproteobacteria; order Arenicellales; family Poriferihabitantaceae; genus JAIBDK01. Next base: position 5,079 of record JAIBDK010000178.1, read on the forward strand.
CGCTTTGTGTCGCCAGAACAGGCAAACCGCAATGATGCAGGCTAATAGCACGAAGGGCCCGTCCTGGAGCAGCCAGAAGACAACTCCGGGAGCGATGGCTGCAGCGGTGAGGGCCGCCAGGGAAGAATAGCGTGACGTTGCAGCGACTAAAAACCAGATTCCGAGCAGAATAAGGGATAGTTGCCAGCTGAGTCCGATAAATATGCCCGCTGCGGTTGCGACACCTTTGCCACCCTTAAACCCAAAAAACAGCGGAAACAGATGGCCGAGAAATGCACCCAGACCGCACAGGGCCAGAATACGCGAATCTGTCGTAACCTGGCCGGCAACCAGCATCGGGATCAAACCTTTTAGTACATCCCCGAGCAAGGTAATAATAGCGGCCTTCTTGCCGCCGAGTCTCAGCACATTGGTGGCACCCGGGTTTTTAGAGCCGCGGGTCGT
>JAIBDK010000302.1 GCA_024679435.1 Gammaproteobacteria bacterium
GCATCCACAAGCGTATCCCAGAACCATTGCGCACCTTCTTGCCAATGCACCAACCCGTTTTTTGTGAGCACGGATGCCACAAGCATTCTGATTCGATTATGCATCCAACCGGTTTGCCATAGCTGACGCATACCAGCGTCCACCAGGGGAATCCCCGTCATTCCTTTTTTCCAGGCATCAAGGAATACAGGATTCGACTCCCATTCGAAACCTGCGAATTTTTTATTAAATGGCTGCTCCACAGTGTGTGGAAGATGAAACAGTATATGGTGAGCAAAATCCCGCCACACCAGCTGCTTTAGATAGGGTTTTTCCTCTGAAAGGCTCGCTCCAGAACTGTAACCTCTTTCAGAATCAGCTTGAAAGCGGGCCGCATGCCAGACCTGCACCGGGGATACTTCACCAAAGTGCAGGTGGGCGGACAGCATCGAGACGCCTTCAATAGAAGGAATATTTCTACCTTCATCGTATCCTGTCAGCGCACCATCCAGAAATCGATTCATCTGATTCATGGCGCCCTCCTCACCCGGTTGCCATAAATCTGCAAACCTTGAACACCACGTTTTCGCGGGCAAGAGCTTAAGGTCTTCTACAGACATGCTCTTCAATTCACCAGAACCACACACCATGCTGTGTGGTTCTGGATGGAGGGGACGGACGACAGGGTCATCCAGATATTGTCGACTAAACGGAGTAAAAACTCGATACATAGACCCATCTGCCTTGCTTATCTCCCAGGGTTCCTTGAGCAAGGCTCCATTAAAAGTCGCCGTCTCTAACCCATTGGCCTGTAACTGTGCATTTACATGGTTATCTCTTTTCACACTCATCGGCTCATACAGCCGATTCCAGAAAACTGCTTTTGCCCCAGTTTGATTGCTGATTTTAAGAATAGCATCAAGGCTATTTCCCTGACGAATCAGCAACCGGACGTTATATCTGGCGATAGACTTGATGAAAGCCCGCAAACTATGATGCAACCACCAGTTACTCGCAGATCCCGGCTGCCAGGGTGCTTCTTCGGAAGGAGAATATACGTACAGCAACACGACCGCCCTAAAACGTTCTAGCGCGAACGTTAAAGCCGGGTTATCTTCTATTCGCAAGTCGCGGCGCAACCAGACAATTACCGTATCAGCCAGCATATCATTTATCCTTTAATTTTAAGAAAAGCCCTGTCTTGTTGGCTCAGGTCTTTTGCTAGTGAGATAGACACCAGCACTAACAAGCAACAGGGCAATAACAATGTTTGCAGTCATCTGCTCGCCTAGAATCAACCAGCCAAAGAGCACCCCAAAAACCGGGGATAAGAAACTGTATGAAGCCATCCTCGATGCCGGGTATACGGAAAGCAGCCAAAACCATATAAGAAAGCCGAAGCTAACCACGACCAGAACCTGAATGACAAACAAAATTACGACAACATTATTTATCTCCCTGATCAAGTCGCCAAATAAAGGAGACAGTCCGGTAAGCAGAACCGCTGAGACCCCTAGCTGATACAGCAATTGCATTTCGGGACAGGCTCTGGAAAATCGCGTAACTCTAGCCATAAGTACAATGCCTGCCCACAACATCGCACCAATCAGGCAGAATACATCTCCCATGAGAGACCGACTGTCCACTGACCATACGTTATTGGACAAGGCAACAAAAACACCCAATATTGCGAGCAGCAGACCAACCACTCTCTGCGGGGTCAAATAATCGCCGGGAATAAAATAATGAGCTCCCAACGCCGCCCAGAAAGGCATGGTATAAAACAAAATAGATGCACGGGAAACATCGATATAATCCAGCGAAACAAACAACAACATAAATTCAGCACTGAAAAATATCCCTGCGAGTATTCCCGGCCAAAAACTACCGTCCCGGATTGAAAGTGGTTTTTTCATCACCATCGCAAAAATTAAAACCGGCAAAAAAGCACATACAGACCTAAAACCAGCCTGAAACACCGGTTGCAAACCGCCATTCACGATTTTTATAAAAACCTGATTGATTCCAACCAGAAGAGAACAGAGCACCAGCAAGCTGGCACCACTCAGGTCAATATGATCTTTACTGCTCACTTTTTCAGGTTTATAAAAATAATACTGTCATGATAGAGCCGACCCGGTGAAACTTCTGTGAACCCCGTCAGATTTTTGAATCATCCGGATCGATATCCTCAAATCTCTCTTAGAAAAGTCTTACCCTTTGATTCATATAGATGAATTACCAGTGCAGTCCCCTCTCCGACAAATTTTGACAACTGTCCAACTTTAGGTTTACTCTTGAGCAATAAGCATACATTGATTAGATCTTTATCGGTAAGGATGATTTCATTACATCCGCCGATTGAGGCTATTCTTATTGGTTATACCACCGGTATTCCGAATACGCTCTTTATTGAGATTTTTCAGAAGCCACTTAATTTATCAAGATAACTACTAAAAGAGGTAGAAGAATGAAAAAGACAATCTTATCCACTGTCGTTGCGGCGGGTATGGCGGTAGCGGGTATTGCTGCGCCAACCGCTCATGCAGCTCAGGAATTTATATCCATCGGAACGGGTGGAGTTACCGGCGTATACTACCCCACAGGCGGTGCTATTTGCCGACTGGTCAACAAGAACCGTAAAGAACACGGTATTCGTTGCTCCGCAGAATCTACCGGCGGATCCATCTACAATATCAATACCATTCGTGCTGGTGAACTTGAATTTGGTGTTGCCCAGTCTGACTGGCAGTATCACGCCTACAATGGCACTTCAAAGTTTGAAGATCAGGGTAAATTTGAAAACCTGCGCGCAGTGTTCTCAGTTCATCCTGAGCCTGTTACCGTTATCGCCAGCGATAGTTCAGGGATTGCAACGCTGACTGATGTCAAAGGCAAGCGTCTTAATATCGGAAACCCCGGTTCCGGCACTCGAGGCACCTGGGATGTTATCGAAGAAGCGCTTGGCTGGGAAAGATCCGATCTTAAACTTGCTGCGGAAATGAAATCAGCAGAAACCGGTCAGGCAGTATGTGACGGGAAAATTGATGCCTATTTCTGGCTGGTTGGTCATCCATCTGCATTAACTCAGGAATCTCTGGCTACCTGTGACGCTCATCTGGTGAACGTTGAAGGTGCGGCAATTGACAAGCTGGTTGCAGATAATGCCTACTATCGCACCGCTAGCATCCCCGCCGGCATGTACAACAATGAAGCCGATATCAAGACCTTTGGTGTGGGTGCCACTTTCGTAACCAGCTCTGACGTTTCCGAAGAAGCCGTCTACGTTGTCGTCAAGGCAGTGTTCGACAACTTCGATGATTTCAAAAAGCTTCACCCGGCATTCGCTAATCTGACTGAATCAGAAATGATCACAGATTCACTGTCTGCGCCTCTTCACCGTGGTGCCATCAAGTATTACAAGGAACGCGGCTGGATGTAATTCTGCGTCGATTTATCAGAGTCTGCCGATAAATCTCCCGACTTTCCTGCGATCCTGCGATTGCAGGAAAGTCCATTTCCTTTGCCAAAGACCAGGTCAACTAATCTATCACGGGGCAAGTGCAAGCAGGCCTGATTAGAGTAACTTATAACAACGAGAACAGTTATGGCAGAAAAAAAATTATCCCAGGACAATCCAGAAGACTTTGCGGCAATTGATACCGGCGGACGTAATCCCGTTGGCTGGGAAGGCAAAACTATTGCGTACGTTGCTTTTATCTGGGCTATTTTTCAGCTGTACATCGCATCCAATCTACCATTCTGGTTAACGGACGTAACAGGTTTCAGCGTTA
>JAIBDK010000139.1 GCA_024679435.1 Gammaproteobacteria bacterium
GGATGCAGGTCATAACTGGCCCTAATATGGGTGGAAAAAGTACCTATATGCGTCAGGTTGCCATTGCCGTTCTGCTCGCACATACCGGTTCTTTCGTTCCCGCAAAATCTGCAAGAGTGGGGCCGGTTGACCGAATATTTACGCGAATCGGAGCCGCTGATGATCTTGCGGGTGGACGATCCACGTTTATGGTGGAAATGACTGAAATGGCAAACATTCTTCGAAATGCCACAGATCAAAGTCTGGTCATTGTAGATGAAATAGGACGAGGCACGAGCACATTTGACGGTCTGGCTCTGGCATGGGCCTGCGCCAGCGATCTGGCCGGGAGAATCAAGTCATTTACGCTGTTTTCAACACATTACTTCGAGCTGACATCATTGGCAGAACAATCACCAGGGCTCAGCAACGTGCATCTGGATGCGGTTGAACATGGAAACGACATTGTTTTTCTGTATAGCGTTAAAAAAGGTGCTGCAAGTCAAAGCTATGGTCTGCAGGTAGCAAGGCTGGCTGGCGTTCCCGACAATGTAATTAACGAATCTCGCCAAAAATTGCACAGTCTCGAAGACCAGTATGTTGGGACCACCAACAAGCTCAGAAAATCCCCACCACCGCAATCAAGTCTGTTCCCAGAAAACAGGCCCGAAGAGCAGGCGGTAGTCGCCAAACTAAAAGCCTTTTCTGCGGACGACACCTCTCCTCGGGAAGCCCTCAATGTGCTCTACGAGCTACATCGATTGCTTGGTAAAAAACCGGCAAAAAAATAAATACATGCTGTACCTCCGTAACGAGAGTCCTTACAATACCGCTCCTTCTCAAACCTCAACCGGAGTAACGAAACCATGACATATGTAGTGGCCGATTCCTGCATCCGCTGCAAGCTCACTGACTGCGTCGAAGTTTGTCCCGTAGATTGTTTTCACGAAGGTCCGAATTTTCTCGTAATCGATCCTGAAGAGTGCATAGATTGCAGTCTGTGTGAGCCCGAATGTCCGGTAAACGCGATTTATTCAGAAGATGAATTGCCCGAAGAACAGCAGCATTTCCTGAAACTCAACGACGAATTGAGTCAGATCTGGCCGGTAATCACAGAAATGAAAGCTGCTCCTGAAGACTCTGATGAGTGGCGCGATATCAAAGACAAACTTCAGTATCTGGAGCGTTAGAATTCGACTAAATTTCGCCCGATGCAATAGTCGGAACTAAGCTGAAACAACTCGCTGAAACAACTCTCTGAAACTCCCCACTAAAAGGACTATGCAAACAGATACCCCGGTCACCACCTATCTCGATCAATATCGCCAACCGGATTTTTCATTTACCAATACTGAACTGGATGTTCATCTGAATTTTTCCCGTACCACAATCACCGCCACCCATCAGGTAAGCCGGCAATCACCGAATCACCTTCCCCTTGAGCTAGACTGTGAATTTTTGGAGATTCAGTCGGTTCACGTTGACGGGAAAAAGCTCAGCAAGCAGGAATTTAGTCAGACGCATTCGCATCTCATCCTCCACAACGTCCCCGACCAATTCGAACTGGTAATCCGAAATTCTGTCAATCCTTCCACCAACACCTCGCTGAGCGGACTATATCAATCGGGTGACATGCTCTGCACTCAGTGTGAAGCAGAGGGGTTTCGGCGGATTACCCCGGCTCTTGATCGACCCGATAGTCTCGGCGTCTATCGGGTCAGCTTAACCGCTAATCAAACAGATTTTCCGGTTCTACTGTGTAATGGGAACCTCCTGGAGAGAATCAATAACGAAGACGGAACCCATACTCTGAAATGGGACGACCCGTTCCCTAAACCTACTTATCTATTCGCCATTGTAGCCGGCAAACTGGAATGTATGGAAGATCACTTCACTACCCGAACGGGTCGAAATGTTGTCCTTAGATTCTATGCCAGAGGAAAGGATATCTCCAAATGCCATCACGCCATGGAATCCCTGAAACGGTCAATGACCTGGGACGAACAGGTATATGGAAGAGAATACGATCTTGATCTTTTCAACGTTGTTGCGGTTGAAGACTTCAACATGGGCGCCATGGAAAACAAAAGCCTCAACGTATTTAACACTAAATACGTTCTGGCAGATTCCAACATGGCCACAGACACTGATTTCGACAACGTTGAAAGCGTGATTGGTCACGAGTATTTTCATAACTGGTCCGGGAATCGAGTCACTTGTCGGGACTGGTTTCAGCTCAGCCTCAAGGAAGGTTTTACCGTTTTCAGAGACCAGGAATTTAGCGCTGATATGGGGTCGCGCGGTGTTAAACGAATAGATGATGTAAACGTTTTACGTGCCCACCAGTTTAAGGAGGATGCCAGCCCCATGGCACATCCGGTAAGGCCTGATTCTTATCAGGAAATAAACAACTTCTATACGGCCACCATCTATAACAAAGGCGCGGAAGTTGTAAGGATGGTCCATACCCTTTTGGGTGCTGATGCGTTCAGAAAGGGGTCAGATCTTTATTTCGATCGGCATGACGGTCAGGCCGTTACTACAGATGATTTTATCCGGGCGATGGAAGATGCCAGCAACGTTAACCTAGGCCAGTTCAAAAACTGGTATAACCAGTCAGGCACCCCCGAAGTAGAGTTTGACTTTGAATACGACCAGAGTATAGAACGTTACACCATTCAAGTTCGGCAATCCTGTCCGGACACCCCGGAACAACAAAACAAGAAGCCTTTTGTTATTCCAATAAAAACATCGTTGTTCACCAGAAGCGGAGATCCTATCGTTTTAAACAATGACACAGAATGTATTCTTGAATTATCAGAGGTGCAACAAAGTTTTGTCTTCGATGAAATAAAGGAAAAGCCGGTGCCCTCCCTACTCAGAGGCTTCAGCGCCCCGGTAAAAATAACCACTAAGTTTGCACCTGAAGATTTGCTTGTGTTGCTGGCCCATGATAACGACCCATTCAATCGATGGGAATCGGGCCAAATACTATTTCTCCGTGAAATCCTGGATAATATAGAAAACCTCAAATCAGGAAATGATGTGACAGAAAACCCGAAACTTTCGGGTGTTTTTAGAGATTTATTGCAATCTAGTCTTGATACCGATGCAGAGAATGTAGATTTAGCATTTCTTGCAAAGGTTCTGAGTCTGCCGTCAGTGGCTTATATCAGTGAATTCGTTTCACCTGTTGATCCGCATCTGATTGAGAAATCCCGAAGCGCACTAAAGAATCAGTTATCAGTTTTCAGTACGGAAAAACTAATAGCATGCATTGATCATTGCGAGAAGATAAATACAGGGTCACCTAAACCTATTGAAATCGCAGCAAGGGCCTTAAGAGATACGTGCCTGGATTATCTTTCAGTTCAGGATTCAAGCCCTGCACGGAACTATTGCACAACCCTTCTTAAAAACTCAAAATGTATGACCGACGCATCCGTTGCTATCACCTTGATTGCTCGCTCAAAAAGAACCGACAGGAGTGAATTGTTAAATAATTTTTATAATCGTTGGCAAGACGAATCTCTGGTTGTAGACAAATGGCTTCGAGCCCAAGCGACCGTGGCCGACGAAAAAACCATTGCCCAGGTGGAGTCACTTACCGAACATACAGCTTTTGACCACACTAACCCAAACAAGGTCTATTCCCTGATTCTTGGCCTGACCCATGGAAACCCTTTTTGTTTCCATGCCAGGAATGGATCCGGATACGCATTTTTAGTCAAATGGATAAAGATACTTGACGAAGCTAATCCTCAAGTAGCGTCGCGGCTGGTTACGGCCATGAACGGATGGCAGAAATACACCCCTGAGCTGGCTCAGAAAATGGAATTCAGTCTAAAGGAAATCGCAACATGGCCCCATCTCTCGAATGACGTCAGGGAAATAGTAACCAAAAATCTTGAAAACTGATCAGTCCTGAAAACCTGATTCTGATAGAGTTGCGAACCCTGTATTACGCGGGTTCAAGACAAGTTTTGACCAGTTGTTCTATTTTTCTCAGAGCCCCCCTGTTTTCCTCTACAAATAGTTTTCCCTGAACACCATATTGATCTCGCAAGACAGGATCCTGAATCAATTTTACTACAACATCAACTAACTCTTCTGCGCTCATAATCTGAACTCCGGCACCCCGAGACAGGACCTGGTCAGAAATCTCCTGAAAATTGAACATATGCGGCCCAAAGATGACGGCAATACCCGCGGCACAGGCCTCAAGAACGTTGTGCCCTCCCGTTGGAACCAGACTTCCGCCGACAAAAGTAAAATCTGAGGCCGCAATAAAAAGCGCGAGTTCCCCCATGGTATCGACTAGATAAACGTCTATCTCCGCTGGAATTTCCGCCTGGAACTGGGTTCTTTGCACCGTATTGCATCCAAACCGTGTGCACAATCGGGAGACCGTATTAAATCTCTCAGGATGGCGGGGAACCAAAACAAGCAATAAATCAGGGCATTTCTTTTTAGCTGCCATGAAGGCGTCAAGAATTTGAGACTCTTCACCTTCGTGAGTGCTTCCAGCTACCCAGACCGGTCTGTCCCAACCTAAATTCCGACGCACTGATTGAGATGCCTCAATAATACTGGCAGGCAATTCAATATCAAATTTTATACTTCCGGTAGTATGAACCCGATCCGATCTGGCACCTAACAAAACCAATCTCTCTGAATCAGCTGGAGACTGAACGGCGAACTGATCCACTTTTCCCAAAACCTGAGAGATTAATCGGTGAAATCGCCTGTACCCGTTGTAGGATCTGGCCGACATCCGCACGTTCGTATAGATCATGGGGATTCCGGATTTATGGCAATGCTCAATGTAGTTAGGCCATATCTCGGTCTCCATAATCATAACAAGACGGGGTTGTGCTGCTGCAAGAAATCGTTTTACTGCACCCGGATAATCATAGGGCAAATAACAATGAGTGACCGAATCTCCGAACGTTTTGGCAACACGATCGGCACCGGTGGGAGTCATAGTGGTGATCAACAGCGGCTTGTCCGGATAAGCAGATTTCAAATACTTGACCAGAGGAATCGCAGCGTTTGCTTCTCCAACTGAAACTGCATGAATCCAGATTCCTCCACTCACCTGCTCTAAACCCATTCGCCAACCGAATCGTTGAGAAATTCGGTTCAAATACTGACTGTTTCTAGATGCGCGAAATAGCAATCGAACCAAAACCACCGGCAAGAAAAGATAAAGAAAAAACCTGTAAAGAATAATCATCTCAGTTACGAGAACCTTCAACTCTCAACTTCAAGCCAGTTTTTCGGCTTAAGAAAATACTCCGTCAGTTTATGCTCAGGCGAATCATGCTCAGCCTTCCAACCATATTTCCATTGTACATGAGGCGGCAAGGACATAAGGATGGACTCGGTGCGGCCACCGGATTGCAGCCCAAAAAGGGTCCCTCGATCAAAAACCAGATTAAACTCAACATATCGGCCTCTTCGATAAAGCTGAAAGTTCTTTTGCGACTGATCATATTCATGACCCTTCCGTTTGATTACCAATGGAATATAGGCTTCAAGGAAGCTATCTCCGACCGCACGAATGAACTCAAAAGTTTTATCAAATCCAGCCGTGTTCAAATCATCAAAAAAAATACCGCCGATGCCCCGAGCCTCGTTTCGGTGTTTTAAAAAAAAGTACTCGTCACAACGCTTTTTAAAATCCGGATAAGCATCCCCGCCAAGCACATCACAGGCAAATCTCGCACATCCATGCCAATGCTCACAATCTTCTTTAAAACCGTAATAGGGAGTCAGGTCGTAACCTCCACCAAACCACCATTCAGGGCTAGCGGAATCGGGGTCCGCCACAAAAATCCTGACGTTCATATGAGTGGTGGGAACAAAAGGGTTTTCAGGATGCATCACCAGAGAAACCCCCGCCGCTTCAAAGGGCTTGCCTGCAAGATGGTCTCGAGCGGCAGATGCGGATGGAGGCAAACATTCACCTCGAACATGAGAAAAATTAACCCCCCCTTTTTCAAAAACTGCCCCACCCTCAAGAACTCGCGTAATGCCGCCGCCTCCGTTTTTATGAGTCCATTCTTCGCTAATAAAGTCTGCCAATTCATCCTGTTGGCTCAGTTTCGCACAACAAACAGACTGGAGAGTCTTCAGATATTGAATAACACTCTGTATATCTGGTTTTTGAGAAATGTTAGGCATTAGGTTAGCCACTTACCGGTTTCATGAATTGACCACCTTACCCCGAATTACCGCCCCGGTTAAACCGTCACGTATTGTGGAAGGTAAATTGTGCATGCCGATAATACCAGGAACAACATAGTCAACTTCCTGGCCCAAAGAGAGTACTACCTGATCATATGTTCGTATAGACGGTTTTCCAGATCTGTTTGCGCTGGTCGATACGATCGCCATTTCTGCAGCCCTGCAGATGCCTCGTATAGTTTTGTTGTTACTCACTCTAACAGCAAGCGTTTCATAATCCCCCTTCAACCAGGATGAAACACTGGCTCGGGTCGGTAACAGCC
>JAIBDK010000406.1 GCA_024679435.1 Gammaproteobacteria bacterium
CATTTGTGTGTTGCAACATTACACGCTAATAACACATATCAGGCTCTTGACCGCATTCTCAATTTCTATGGTGAGGGTCGACGCGAGCAGTTGTTAATGGACCTGTCTATGAATTTGCATGCTTTGATTTCACAAAGACTGATTCCCACGGCTGACGGGCAGGGGAGAATCGCCGCGGTGGAAATAATGATTAATACACCTTTGATTGCGGATATCATTATGCGCGGTGAATTACATAAAATTATGGATGTCATAGAGCGATCTAGAGAACTAGGTTTGCAGACCTTTGATCAATCGCTGTTTGATTTGTATTGTGCTAAGAAAATTACGGCAGAAGATGCCTTGCGCAATGCAGAATCTGAGAATAATCTTCGGCTTAAGATTAAGCTTGAGTCCCCTCAGTCTAAGAAAAACGAAGATGATGCATTCGATACCGACCTTTTGGCGTTCTAGACCTTCGCGGAATTATCTGGAAGTTTTCAGATTCTATTTGGTTAGCACCCCAAGTTAGTTATCGGCCCGGCTGGGACAATTTTGGTCTGAAGCCGGATTTCTATGGCTGTTTGAACCTTATTCAAATTAAAACTATGAAACCAGGCAATGTTGGCATTATCGGAGGCACCGGTTATACCGGAATGGAGCTTCTTCGAATTCTGGCGCGCCACCCATTGGCCGATGCTCGGATTATCACTTCCCGAGGCGAAGCTGGCAAGTCGGTAACTGAGTTGTTTCCATCTCTGACCGGGCATTGTGATCTGTTGTTTAGTGATCCCGGTAGTGCTGATCTGAAATCATGTGATGTTGTCTTTAGCGCTGCACCCAATGGTGTCGCCATGACCCATGCCCGGAGTTTGTGTGATGCGGGTGTTAAGTTCATCGACTTATCCGCAGATTTCAGGATCAAGGATATTGTGGTTTGGGAGAAATGGTATGGCATGACTCATTCTTGTCCCGAATTACTGGAGCAGGCGGTTTACGGATTGCCTGAAGTGAATCGCCAATCTATTGGTGGCGCCAGTCTGGTTGCGAACCCGGGCTGTTATCCAACAGCGGTTCAACTAGGATATCTGCCCCTTGTTGAAAACGGGTTGGTCGAGCTGGATTCGTTGATTGCTGATGCCAAATCCGGCATCTCAGGTGCCGGACGAAACGCAAGCCTGGGAACAGCATTCAGTGAAGCTTCTGACTCGTTTAAAGCTTACGCGGCGTCGGGTCATCGCCACCTGCCCGAAATAGTGCAGGGCTTGCAGGAGATTGCCGGAGAACCTGTGGAGCTGGTATTTACGCCGCATTTACTGCCTTTGATTCGAGGCATCCATGCAACTCTATACGCCAGACTGAATGAAAAAGGGTTGAGTTTTTCCGTGGAGGAGATGCAGCGAATATTTGTAGATCGCTACAATAATGAACCCTTCGTTCATGTGTTGCCCAGTGGCGCGCATCCTGATACTCGCAGTGTGCGGGGGTCTAATAATTGCCGCATGTCGATTCATCAACCGCAGGGTGGTAAAACTATCACCGTATTGTCCGTGGAGGACAACCTTGTTAAAGGTGCAGCTGGACAGGCTATCCAAAATATGAATTTAATGATGGGATTCCCTGAAGAAAGTGGGCTAGAGAGTATCGCCCTGGTACCCTGACAGATGACAAGGATATTTGGCGCAATTGTGCTTGTTATAGCGAGTTTTCTGGGAGGCGTATATTTTGAACGCCATGATTCAGGTGAAGTTGGAAAACTGAACAGTCAACTCGAGGTCTCCCGGGCTGAGGCTGAGAATCTGAAAGCCCGCAATCAGGACCTGAAGCAGACTTTGCAGTTGGTTAAGCGGCAAATACAGGCGGACAGAATTGCTTATCAAACATTGCAGGAAATTGTGGATTCCTCGGCCGGTGAACGCGAGGGGCTTAAACAAAAAATTGAAGCGCAACGAGAGTTATTGAAAAAACTCAGGGAGAAACTCGAACAGTCTAGTTAGTGGCTGGTGCTGATAGCATGGTGGATTAAAAAAGTAGGGATGAGGAATCATGATAGATATTGATAGGGTGCGTCTCGAAACTCCTGCGTGCGCCCACCTAACACATTTCAATAATGCCGGCTGTTCCTTGATGCCTTTAGTGGTGCGCGAGAAAATGTTTAATTACCTCGAATCCGAGCAATACGCAGGAGGATATGAAACGGCGGTAAAATATGAGGCGGAGTTGGCGGGAATGTATGATTCGATTGCCAGGCTGATTAATTGTGATGCGTCCGAAGTTGCGTTTTGTGAGAGTAATACCCGCGCCTGGCAACAGTTTTTCTATAGTCTGGATTTCAGTTCTGGCGGCAACATTATCACGTCCAGAGTTGACTATGGCAGTAATTTCGTAGCATATATTCATGCTAGAAAAAAATTCGGCATGGAAATACGATATATTGAAACCGATGAATCCGGTGATCTTAATCTGGATCATCTGACTAAGCTGATAGATGCGAAGACAAAACTCATATCCATCAGTCATATCCCGACTGGAAGCGGTTTGGTCAATAGTGCTGAAGATGTCGGGGAAATCGCCTGGAATGCGGGTGTGCCGTTTTTACTTGACGCCTGTCAGTCGGTAGGCCATCTGGAGGTTGATGTTGCTAAAATTCGATGTACAGCTCTTACTGCAACGGGTAGAAAATATCTTCGA
>JAIBDK010000272.1 GCA_024679435.1 Gammaproteobacteria bacterium
GACGGCACCATGGCCCGCTTGCCGGATCTTGTAGAATATGCGCGGGAGCACGGACTCAAGGTTGGAACTATCGCCGATTTGATTAGCTATCGGTTACACAACGACCCTACAGTAGAGCGGGTTGCAGAACAATATCTGAAACTGGCACAAGGAAAATTCAGAGCATTCGCATTTCAGGATAATGTAGAAGGAGGTACTCACCTTGCGCTGGTGAAGGGCGAGTTGTTATCCGGCAACGTGACTCCGGTGCGTGTTCATGTGCATCGGGGCCTGCTGGATGTGGTTTTAAATCCATCATCATCGTGGAGCTGGACTTTGGAAAACGCATTAAAAGCGATAGCCGCCCAGGAATCCGGAGTTGTTGTTATATTGTCTTATAATGAATCTATTGACGAGTTGGTTAGCAGAATCAATGTTGATAGTGAGTCTCATCCCAGGCACGCGCGGGATGACCGGTCGGATGAACCAGAAAACCTTAGAATGCTGGGCGCGGGTGGGCAAATACTAGCGAATCTGGGAGTAACCCGGATTCTTACCCTGGGCCGAGAGAAAAAAGTATACGGGCTCTCTGGGTTTGGAATAGAGATCGTTGATTATGTGGAATCCCCTACGGAATTAATAAACTGGAAAGAAGAACATGAATGAAATCAGTGGTGACTTTATAGACTGCAGTGGCCGGTACGCTATTGTTGCGGCCCGGTTTAATCATTTTATTACTGATAAACTTATTGCAGGTGCCAGGGATGTGTTGGTACGTCATGGTATTGATTCGGGGAATATCGATTGTGTTTGGGTGCCCGGAGCCTTTGAAATTCCCATGATCGCGGGCAAACTTGCAACCTCCAATAAGTATGACGCGGTGATAACCCTTGGCGCGGTGATAAGGGGGTCCACTCCGCATTTTGATTTTGTTGCCGGTGAATGTGCTCGTGGTATTGCCGATCTAAATATGAAATATAATGTGCCGGTTATTTTTGGTGTCCTAACTACGGATAGTATTGAACAGGCTATCGAGAGAGCGGGGACTAAAGCCGGTAATAAAGGGGGTGATGCAGCGATGACTGCACTTGAAATGGCAAGTGTTCTCCATAAAATTCAGGCGGCGGATTAGTCAATGTTGTTTTGGTGTCCATGCTTTTTTAAATGAAGCTAACTTATTTTCGGAAAACCTAAGGTATGGCTCGAAGTAGCAGGCACCTTGCCCGCAGATGTGCGGTTCAGGCTTTATATCAATGGGATATTACTGGCCAACCGTCTACGGATATTGAGAGCAACTTTATTAAGAATGAGAAGTTGTCGGGGAAGCATCGTGAGTATTTCATTCGAATCATTGAAAATATTCCCATGCGTGTTGAGCAAATCGATGGGCTTCTCTCGCCGTATCTCGACCGTAACCTCGAGAAAATTGATCCTATAGAGCACGCTATTTTACGGGTTGGATCCTACGAACTTTTGTTTGAAGCCGATGTTCCCAGTAAAGTCATTATTGATGAAGCGATTGATCTGGCCAAAATATTTTCTTCAGAAAATGGTTTCAAGTTCATTAATGGTGTAATCGACAAAATAGCTAAAGAGGTCAGACCATTCGAAGCATAACACTTAGAGACCTGTTCAGCAGCCCTGTCCATTTTCTGGCTTTTGGATTTGGTTCGGGGCTTTCTTCTGTTGCGCCGGGTACTATGGGCTCACTGGCCGCAATACCCTTGATCTGGGGTATGTCATATCTGTCCAGTGGTAGCTATGTTGTTTTGACCATTGCGGCATTTCTCGGTGGAATTAAAATATGCGAGGTCGCAACCAGAGATCTGGGTGTCCACGATCATGGTGGTATCGTCTGGGACGAAATAGTGGGTATGATGATTGCTTTCGTATTTGTTCCGTTGAATCCGACCAGCCTGATCATCGGTTTTTTGCTGTTTCGGTTTTTTGATATCCTC
This sequence comes from Gammaproteobacteria bacterium, assembly GCA_024679435.1. Lineage (GTDB taxonomy): Bacteria > Pseudomonadota > Gammaproteobacteria > Arenicellales > Poriferihabitantaceae > JAIBDK01. Next base: position 1,938 of record JAIBDK010000272.1, read on the forward strand.
AAGCCCTGGCCGATTAGCGAACTGGACCGAAATGTGCACGGAGGGTTGGGTATTATGGTGGATGACTTGCTGGCCGGTCTGTTTTCGGCCCTGTTGCTGGGGTTGCTCGTATTTTCTTCAATTATCTGATCAACCCTCAAACAGGTTTGATCACCGTGATCATTCAAAGTCTTTGCCATGGTGTTTTTCAATGCGAGAGTTTCTGAAAATATGATAGATTAGAACGCTTAATAAATAAGGACTCTTCTTTGCGCGGCTAATGTTTGATCTGACTCAACCTATACTTCGAACAGATATTTCAGGGATGCCTCTCGAATGGATTGATATCAAGCGTGCGATTAGTCTGGTTGCTCTGGGTCAGGTGAGCTATACATGTGGCGACTATGCTTTGACCGTGAACGGCGGTATTAATCGTATCACGCAACGTAGAAGCAGGCTTGAAATCAATTCAATACTTTCCACGTATGGCAATTGTCAGAAATTTGCCAAAATGGATATGTCTTATTCGCCACCGGTCCACAATGTGCCATTATTCCAGCGAGATGCGCATATTTGTCTGTACTGTGCCGAGCGCTTTGATGCCGTGGATCTTTCTCGGGATCACGTAACTCCGTTCAGTCAGGGCGGCCTGGATGTCTGGAACAACGTCGTTACTTGCTGTAAGCGGTGCAATAATTACAAGGCAGGAAGAACGCCGGAGCAGGCGGGAATGACTTTAGTTGCTGTCCCATTTAGTCCAACTCATGCCGAGTATGTTTTTCTCCAGGGACGCAGAATACTGGCCGATCAAATGGATTTTCTGAAATCTCATTTTCCACGAAAGAGCCCTTTACGCAAACGAACGCAGATTTAACATCACGCAAGTAAAAGACTGCAGAAAACCTCAATCTCAGGCTGGTTTATATCTCCGAAACATTTAATGTATACCCTATAATATTCGTTGAACTTTTATTACCGGAAATTAAAATATGAGTACTTTTAAAGCATTTCGAATCAATCAGATTGAAAACGAGGTCGTTGCTGGATTCGAACAGATCACCGTAGATGACCTTACTCAGGGTCAGGTCGTCGTCAACGTTAAATGGTCCGGGATCAACTACAAGGATGTGTTGGCTGCCACCGGTACTGGCAAGATACTCAGACAATATCCTTTGAACGGCGGGATTGATCTTTCTGGAGTGGTGGTGTCGTCTTCAGACTCCCGCTACAAAGAAGGTGACGAAGTTCTGGTTTGCGGCTGTGGGTTGTCTGAAACGGCAGACGGCGGTTATTCTGAACTAGCCAGAATTAACGCCGATTGCCTGGTTCCCTTGCCCGAAGGTATCAGCCTGAGGGAAGCGATGGCCATCGGAACGGCGGGGTTCACTGCTGCTATGGCGGTGGTCCGAATGGAAGAGAATAAACAATCTCCGGAGCATGGTTCTATTGTTGTGACCGGGGCGACCGGAGGAGTCGGCAGTATTGCCATTGATATTCTCTCATCGAAGGGATATGACGTTGTTGCCTTTACCGGCAAGCAGGATCAGCACGAGTTTCTGACGGGGCTTGGAGCAACCGATTTTATTGACCGGCACAGTCTGGAAATGGGCACGCGCCCGCTTGAAAAAGCAATCTGGGGTGGAGCGGTAGATAATGCAGGTGGGGAAACGCTGGCCTGGCTGACCCGCACGGTTAAACCATGGGGGAATATCGCCAGTATTGGGCTTGTGGATGATTACAAATTGAATACCACAGTGATGCCCTTTATTTTACGGGGAGTTTCTCTTCTTGGGATAAATTCCATCGAAATGCCTAATCAGTTTCGTAATGAAATCTGGAACCGGCTGGGGACAGATCTTAAACCTCGGCATCTCGAAAAGGTGGTTACTAATGAAGTGTCGTTTGACAATCTTCCCGAGTCGTTTGGTAACTATCTAGATGGTAGCAATTGGGGAAGAACGATCGTTAAAATTCAAGACTGATTTAATTTGATCCGATCGTATTGAGATGCGAAACGGGTTGTTAATTTCTAGCAATATTTCTTGGAAAAGTCTACATGAACAAGCCCGTTAGCGCGTTGCGAAGCAGTTTTTCACGGAAGCCGGACAATACTCCGGATAACAACGATCGGTTTGAGATCGGCCCGAGCCAGATAGCGTTCGATGAATGGGAGGC
>JAIBDK010000366.1 GCA_024679435.1 Gammaproteobacteria bacterium
AAGAATCATGTTTGAGTCGTGTCCTGAAATTCTAAAGAGTGGTTACCGAGTGTTGCATCAGGAAGTTTAGCAAATATATGTAAAACGAAGATAGTTCATCATTTAACCGGCAATTAGCAAATGGGTTTTGCTAATTGCCATCCATGCATCTTTACTGCCCATACAGGAGAAATGCTTTCGTACTAAGACTTTCTCTGGACGCAAAGTAAAGCGCTACGAAGACGGTGCACAATATTACAGACTCTCATTTAATGCAGGGTGCAGAACTGCTCAGGATACTCCGGTTTTCTCGATTAGCCGTAATCCGATAAAGGTAAAAGAATAGGCCGACATAGCAAACATTACGGCAATCAGCGAATAGAAGACGGTTTTGTATAGATACTGATGAATGTGATACAGCAACACGCCGAAGATGGCGAGCATGGGTGCGAGATAGCGCCCCTGGGGCTGAAAGTTCACAACCCAGGAAGACCACAGGGAAAGGCTTAGCAAGAGCGTGCCCGATACCATCACAATGAGCAAAAGTACCTGATACTCAGGCGGTGCCCTGACAAGCACAGACAACACGATGGTCAACATGAGTAACACAGCGGCAACCTTCATGATTGACGTGTAATTCTGCCCGGGATTGAACTGGGTAAACCCGTAGGAGCCAAAGCTGGTTACGAACTTGATGCCGCCCCAACGTTTGTTCTGTAATACCGCATCAAGGGAAATTCCTCTTTCCTTAAGATGCAGATTGGCAAATTTGTCTTTTATTGGTGTGCTTGGTTTGTAAGGATAGGAGGCTTTCTCCTCGATCTTTTGCTCGTATTTTTCAAGCGTATTGAAGCCATTCGCAACTACGTCCAGGCCGAACCGACCCGCTGGTAACAGAACGGCAATCGCTAAAATCATGCCAATTCGGGTGAACAGTATTTTTTTATCGTTAAAGTCGCCGATGTAGAGTCGCCAGCCCAGATACATCACCAGAAAAATCAGAAAAACATAATAATTAGGTTTCAACAGGATAAGCAAACCAAAAAACCCACCGAGAAACAGCAGTTTCAGTGCGAACTTGTCTGGTTTCGTCTGTTGCAGAAAGCCGTTTAAAATGCTGTCGCTATGCGCCGCCTGGTATCCCATAAAAATTACCAGAAACACGGCATAGGCATCAGAATTGATATAACCAAACAGGTACCACACCTGAGACGAAATCAGCAAGGGCAGGCAAAAATACCGGAACGCCTTGTTTGATGCACAAAACAACAACAGAGCCATAAACAGAAAGACGTTAATGAGTCTGAATTTCAAAAGCTCAGAGAGTGCGAAGGGCTCTAGTATGCGGGAAAAAAATCCTGCAATTGGATAGTAGGATTCGTAGCTGCTTAATCGTGATTTACCGTACAAGCTAAAGGTGTCTGCGATCTCGGGGCCATCGATGGAAGGGGGTAACAAATGATTTGCATAATATTTCACCGCGCCAAAATGCACCCATTCATCCGGGTGCACGCCGACTTTAGTGATGGCGGCCATCACCAACGCCAGGCAAAAACTGACCAGCAGGTAAAAGGGCACGGCCGATAACCCCGAGAAATCATACCTGGGAGGGTAACAGGCCCCGATAAAATAGCACAAAGCGCCAACGAATAAGAGATTGAGGACATGAACAAGAGGAATGAGCGATAAACGTTTTGGCTCCACGGATAACAGCAACTGACTATCTTTACCAGATGTGGTGATTGCCAGGGCTTCTCCATTAGATTTAAGTTTACTGACATGATTCAGCGGGCGCAGACCTTTAAGTTCTGCCGCGGAATCCAGAATGATTGGCTCAAACCCCTGCTGTTTGATTGCAATACGTTTAATTTCAACCTGCCCTTCGTAGCGAACAGGATCGATTCTTATTTTTGTTATCGAGCCGAGATCACCGATAAACATAGAATAATGCACTTTCTCAGTTTGCGCGGGCAGGATTGTGCTTTTGTGACGTCCAAAGCGATTATCATCAGTCTCCCAGAACACTTCCAACTGCGATTTTCCGGAAGTTAATAATTTCAGATCAATTTCCAGATGGGCTCTGAACGCAAAAAAATACAGATAGAGGCACGATAGGGTCAACCACCCTAAGATCAGTACTGACCAACGGTGCATAAGCTAACCCGCCAGTTCTAGGGGGGCCATCTAAATCGCCATTAAACTGACGATGACAGGGGAACCCAACAGACTTGTAAGACCCACCAATCTGAAGGTCTTTTCAGATATGGCTGAGAATAGTCGGATTCGTAACATTCTGTGTAGAGCCATCGGAAGGAAAAACTGCTTGTAAACAGTTTCGATTTCAAACCTGTCGCTTTCGAAAAACGAACCAACTGACTTTACTGAGAAAGATTGAAACTCGCGAGTACTTGGTTCAAGCTTTTTCTTGATCCAGAAGGCAGGTTTATAAAGCAAATTAATGCTTGCCGTGCTGGGGAAGTCGACCAGTATCTGGGATCTGGCAACGCGTGAAAGCTCTGCGACGAACCGCTCGGGGTCATCCATATGGGACAAGGTTCTGTAACTGATTACCACGTCAAAACTGTTATCCGCATAGGGAAAATCCAGAAAACTGCCAATGTCGTATTGGACATCCTGTTTAACAAATTTGTCTCGAATTGGATCCAGAGATTGCTCGGTGCTGGCAAGAACTGTGAGTGAATGCCCCATTTCCTGAATAGTATCGATATTTTGTCCATGACCACCGCCAACATCAAGAATGTTGAGGTTGTCGCCTTGTATCAGATTTCTTGTTGCATTTTTCTGTTGGAGTAACAGCCATTTTCCAACTTTACCTTTAAATCTTTCTGCGTATTCCTCCGAGGAAGACTCAATATCCGGAGAATTTGGATACTCGGTGAGTTTTTTGTGGGAAGACATGTCTTGGAAAAATCAAATAGCTAAACGGGGTTTTTTAAGTCGTACATTACTAATGTTTGGTTGCGTAATGAATGGCCTTTTAGTAATGAGTCGTAATATATCAAAATATAACTCGCTAAAACCATTTAAGTGCTTTATTTCGGGATATCGAGTCGATCCGCCATGCGCAGAGGTAAAAGTCACTCCAAGAATCCTTATCGGCATGTAAATCGCCATGAGGTTGACTATTTATGCAATTAAA
>JAIBDK010000484.1 GCA_024679435.1 Gammaproteobacteria bacterium
CATAAATGTTAATGCGATATGCCCCGGGCCAATCGATACCGATCTGCTCAGTGCGCAATACATGAGTACCGAATGGTTGCAAAAAGAGCTGGAACTGACATTGCTGAAGCGCTTTGGCAAGGCAGAAGAGGTGGCTACCATGGCCAGATATTTATGTGGTGATGGCGGGGCTTACGTGACAGGTCAGGGTATTGGTGTTAACGGCGGCAGTATCCAGCCCTGAAGGTGAGGTTTCCGTATGGAGTGTTCTTGAATCGTTATAAAAAGTGTCTTCTTGATCTTTTATTAAAACTTAGCGTTCTGAATAATCAGATCGGCTGCTTTTTCCGCTACCATCATTACGGTGTTGTTGATATTGACCGTTACCATGTCTGGGAAAATGGATGCGTCGCAAACCCTGATTTTATCCAGTCCTTTTAGTTTTAGATCCGGCGTGACAACAGTATCCTCTGCGTCTGGATTACCCATCTTGCAGGTGCCAGAGGGATGATAGACCGTTTCGCAGGTGCTGAGTATGTACTCAATGAATTGTTCATCACTTTGCAGTTCAGGTCCGGGCAAGATTTCGTGATCTACCCTTTCACTAAATATTTCAGTTTCAGCCAGCTTTCTGGCCCAGCGGAGTCCCCGGATCAACGTGGTCATGTCATATCCCTTGGGATCGCTAAAGTAATTCAGGTTGATGCGAGGGGAATCACTGATTTGATCTGATACCAGTTCGAGCTTTCCACGACTTTTTGGTCGAGTCACGTTGGGTGAGATTTTTACGCTATCGGCATAGTTCGATTCCCGTCCTTCGTATTTGTCTCGGCCTCCGAGAATGAAATGATACAAAATATCGGGAGCCGGTTCCTGACTGCTTGATTGCAGCAGCATAGTGACTTCGCAACAGGTCAGTGTCCATGGTGACAGCTTCTGGTTAAGGGCCAGTATGAGATTAGCTGAACTATGATCAACCAGATTGTTGCCCACACCAGGCAAATGGGCGATTGGATTTATGTCAAGCTCTGCTAACCCGTTTTGGTCTCCGATTCCCGATAGCATCAAAAGCTGAGGGCTTTGTATTGCTCCGGCAGCAAGAATAATTTCACCGTTCACTTTTAGATTGCCCCGATTGGTGGTTACGCCCTTGGCTTTAGTTCCTTCGAACATTATTTTAGTCGCCCTGGTATTAAAATAAATGTCGAGATTATCGGGTAATTCTGCAACGGGGTGCAGATAGGCCACGGATGATGATTGCCTGAGATCACCTATACTGTTGAGCGGGAAGGGACCAACGCCTTCGGTTATTGATTTTCTAAAGTTAACTTCCTTGAGTCCCAGCTCCATTGCGGCTTCGATAAACAGACGGGACTCGGGATTGACCGGTGGCTGTTTTTCAACATGAACCATAGATTCCACCCGCCTGAAATAGTGTTGCAATGACGCAGCATCCCAGCCTCTGGCTCCAAGATCGTGCCATCGCTTGAAATCACTATCTGGTGGCACCAGAAAGGCGCAGTCGTTATGGTTGCCACAACCACCGAGCATTTTTGCCCGGGAATAGTGAATGCGGTTGTCTCGACCTGCTA
>JAIBDK010000016.1 GCA_024679435.1 Gammaproteobacteria bacterium
GATGAACTTGGTTTGATGCCCATTCTTTGCTCCACCATTTGGCCCATCATTCCACCAGTAAATAGAATTTCGTGGTGTTCGGCATTGATAATATCCGGTTCTGAGAGTGGATTTGGCGGCAATTCAACTGGCCAGTCAGGCGCTTTCTCTCGAATCGGTGAGCCGCCGTATTTTAAATCGATCAATGCATACTCCCGACTCTGATAAAACACGTCATTGATAGTGCTCTGACTGTTTGGCTTGTCGGTCATATCTACTATTAGATCTGCACGCATTGCGGGGCCCAGTACGACTACATTATCGTCTGGTTTATGAGGCGTAACTGGCTGGCCATCCAAAGCGATAATTACCGGGCTGAGACGTCCAAAATCCAGCCCGAATATTCTTGCATTTGCAGAATTAATCAGTCGCAATCGAATTCGCTCATTAGTCCGAACGCCAAAAGCATCGGGTATTCTGCCGTTGATGCTGACGGTGTTGCCGATCCTGCCGCTATGAGACGTATCATGTGGATTTTCAAAATCTTCGCTAATTTCAGCAGACCTTTTCAGTCTCCAGTCATCGAGTACCCAAACTACGTCCCGATCTACCTGAACGGGCTCTTTTTCTTCAACAATAAGAGCCCCGTATAGGCCCCGGTCTACTTGTTCAAATCCGCGTTGGTGAGGGTGATACCAAAACGTCCCCGCATCCACCGCATCGAATTCATAGGTAAATTTTTCACCGGGGGATACCGGTTTTTGAGTTAAGTAAGGAACACCATCCATCGCATTGGATAATCGAATCCCGTGCCAGTGCACAGTCGTCTCTTGGGCCAGCTCATTGATAAACTCAATTTTCACGCGGTCACCTTGTGAAACCCTGATCTCGGGACCGGGAACACTGTCGTTGTAGCACCAGGTGTCGGTTTCATTATAGGGTTCTGGCACGATTCGAACCCTGCCAGGAGAGGCTTTCAATTTAAGAGAAAATGGTGTTTTCCCGAACGCCAAAGTCGGATAACGGGCGACAAGAGCGGTAAGGATTCCTGAAGAAAGAGCGGACGCGATAAACTTGCGTCTCGATATGTATAGACTGATTTTGGTTTTATTGATGTCTTTTGACATTTTTCTGTATTTGCGGGCAGTTCGTTTGCTTGCCCTTTGTCGTTAGCACTGAATGCGATTAGTGCTGAACGTATCAGCCGGATAGGCAATACTGTATTTTTCTATAAGTTGCTCAATATTTTCAATTTGATAGTCGAGTTTGATTCGATATGAGAATTTTTTGAAAAATTGTTGATATTGCTCAGTACCGGATGTGCCTGTCGCAAAAAACTGGTCAGTGGCTGAGTCATATTCAAGCACAATGGCTGTCAATGCAACTGGTGCAGGCCCCCCCATCACTTTGCCCCCCTTTGATGGGTCATATACACTGCGCTCCGAGCAGCAATGAATGAGTTGAGTACCTGTATCTGACTCATTTTGATTGTTTCTGAAGCTGATTTTTTCGTTTCTAAAATTAATAAAACTCGCGGATCGGGTCGGGTAGCTTAATTTGTGTGTGCAGATCGCAGAAAAAGCAACAATGGATTTGTTCGGTCCCGAGCCGCCCGGCCATGAATGTGTGGGCTGCTGTTGCTCGTCGCCGCTTTTAGGTGCTGGCTTTTTAAGATCGATGAGAAAACAGGGGGTAGTGACATAGGGGTAATGGAAAATAAAACTCTTATTGTTATGGAGAACGCTGGAGTTCACGGGTAGACCATTTTCCTGTGTAATCATCACCTTGTTGTAAGATGTAAAATTACCCGTCTGACTCGCTAAAACACTCGGATTAGCGCTCACAAATGTTGCGGTGGTCATGCAGGTTTTGAGAAAACCTCGACGATTTAACATGTTCTTTGCATATTAATAGACGCTGCTCGCTATTGAGCGATTTTCGATTCTTCTATGAAGTCTGATAATTGGAAAATCAGGCTATCGTTTTCTTCGGTGACTATTTCCAGCGCCCCTTGATCTGTGATTGCTTTAGTTGTGCCAGAATATTCACCCTGATTAGTATACACAGTTTTAATTTCGCCGGCTGGATCCGCCCTTAATTTCCACTTATCTACAATTGAGGACATACCCTCATCGGACCACTGGTTGATCAACGTAATAAACTGACGGGCAAAAGATTCGAGCAATATACCGCTTCTAAGATCTGTGCTCCCTTCTACTTCAAGCACGCTGATAGCGGGTATTGACAGGTCCTCCGGCGTATCCAGTATGTTTGCTGAACATGATATTGATAGCCAGGTCGGGTCTCGTTGATCGTATTCCACCCACACATTAGCGATGGTATGAGTAGCAATGGTGATTTTGTTCGGCCACGCATATTCCAAAGCAGTCATAGGCGAAACGTGAGTGGCCAGCGCGTTTCCCATGCTTATACTGCTTACAAGAAGTAGCTCGGCATAGCGTTCAAAGGGAAAGTCAGGTCTTAAAATTATCGCACAGTGCAGATCCCCCGGCTTACTGTACCAGTTTGAGTCTAGCCGGCCAGTTCCCTTGTGCTGATTTTTAGCCCACAACAGAGTCCCCTCGTCTGCTCCGCCTAGCGCAAGCTCAGCGGCCTTGCTTTTAATGCAATTGACGCTGTCAAATTCAATCAGTTGATACGCAGCTGGCAATTCTGGCTTATAGTTGCTCATGGTTTTAGTCAGAGATCCCGCATTAGTAAAGCCAGTTCTCGATGACTCTTTTCGATGGCGTAATCCGCCGGTGTTCTTCCCAGGTCATCCGTTATCCGCGGGTTTGATCCATGAAGCAAAAGTAGCTCAACAATTTTCGTGTGTCCATGGCTTGCAGAATGGTGAAGTGCGGTTGCGCCATGATCGTCTTTCTGGTCGACATTAATATCATCAGCTTCTAGCAGGATAGACACAACAGGCGTTCTATTTTCGGCCGCCGCCCGCATTAGTGGCGTCCACAAATAGATATCAACTGAGTTTACATCTGCTCCAGCATTGAGAAGTATGCGGGTCGTGTGCGCATGGCCCTTTGCCACCGCAACCATAAGTGCACCCCAGCCGTTGGTTCCTGTTGCGCTTGGGTTGGCACCTGCGTCAAGCAGCGTAGTGACAATTTCCGGGCTTCCATTGATTGCTGCAAACATGAGAGGCGTTCCATCATTTATATTTTTTGCATTGATGTCAGCGCCTCGTTCAATCAATAGATCAACGAGTTCTTTGTTTCCGTCTCGTGATGCAATCATCAAAGCTGTTTTCCCATTGGTGCCGCGATGATCAATATCGATGGCGTTGTCCAGAAACTTTTTGATGTCGGCAACGTTATTTTCTGCAACAGCATTCTCATAGGTATCCGCCAAGACCAAAGTATTGGCAGATATTGCTAAAGCCAGCAGTCCACCGAAAAGAGTGGTCATTGCGAAAAAACGAAAGCTCTCAGCTGCGAAACTCATAGTGACTGACTATCTCTTTTAAAGCGGCCAGGGCGTCATATTTTCCGGTTAGTCGAACCAGCGCATCGTGGCTGATTGCTTCCTGTAATAATTCACCATATCCCGTTCTTTCATGGTCATGCAGTGGCGTTTGCTGGGAATGTATGACGTTGTATGCGCTGTCGCCAAAATACCAGCGTATGTCGCGCTGCTCTGTGAAATGGTTAACGGTCTGGAACTGGATGTCACCCAGTCCGGGAGTTAGCAGGACTTCTCCAATTAGCGGGTTATCGGCATGGGTAAACACTTCAAACCGAAGCATAATTACACTGGCATTGGCGTGATTTATAATATCGGCTTCGACGGCAATGGGAATCGGAGTTTTTGTTTTGCGCAATGCTTGTCGATCGTTCTTACATGCTTTTCCACCCACATCGAAAAAAACCGCACTTTGCCATATTCCGTTATCGAACTGAACTGGAACACAGGTGGTCATTGCGCCATTATTGCGCATTCCTGTTGCTACCGGTAAAGGGAATTTATCCATCAATTAAGTTGATGTTTTTAGGTTTTTTCTGTGTGTGGCAAATCATAAAAAAAACCCCTGCGAAAAAGCAGAGGTTTTTTCAGGTAATCGCGGCAATTAGGTTGCTGAGGTTTCCGCGCTTGCATCTGCTACCGCTGATGACGAAGATTCAACGCTTGCCTGATCCTTAACCTCTTCATACCATTGGTCGTGGTGCTGTTTAGCCCATTCCACGCTAACTCTTCCTGTTGTCATGCCTTCCAGTGCGCCTTCTGTTCCAATGGTTCCGATATAGGCATGGCCAAAAAATATCACCGTCCAGATAATTGCCGAAATCGCATGGATCTGGTGCATCCACTGCATGGATGCCCGGGTGGTATCACCGAATCCAAGCTGTTCCATCCAGCCAATCAAAGCAAGTCCGGTTCCGCATACCGCCAGCAAACCGATCAGAATAACAACCCAATACCAGACTTTTTCTCCGCCGTTTGCCTTTCCGGCGCTGGGATGATTGTTGCCGATGAGACCGCCTCCCGTGGCCAGCCATTTCAAGTCAGTGGCGTTGGGAATATTATGTTTGACCCAGAAAAGCAACATAGCAAACACGCCGATACTGAAAAAAGGGCCGACAAAATTATGAACATTGATAGACAGATTAGCCCATGCAGAAAAGCCTTTTGCTCCGAGTAAAGGTATGAGAACGATTCTACCGAACAGCATGCTGAGTCCGGTAATAGTCAGGACAACAAATCCCGCCGCCGTATACCAATGCATGAACCTTTCCAGAACATGCCACCGGGGAACGGTCAAACCTGAAAGATTCTCTTCAACCCGAATTTTTCCTTTTACTAGAAAAAACAACAGTACTGCCGCTAGACTGCCAATAATCGCCCAGCCCCCATAGGTGGAAATGACACCATTTCGAATCTGGCGCCAGTTTTGTCCACCATTATTGATGAGAACACCCGTTTCCGGTCCACTGACCGCGCTGTAACCTTCGTTGCCCTGACGGACTGCGCGCCAAAAATTTGAGCGCTGGTTTTCGTCTTCGTTGACCTGAGCATAAACCTGATCAGAGGTGAACAGATACGAGGTTGACGGGAGAATCATAGCGCTCAATACGATAAACAGAAATGACCATCCCATGGCACGCATACGCTTTCTGGCGCTGACCCTTGATTTTGGTTGTTGTTCTTTCATAATTATATTTCCGTAATGTTCAGTGCTTTGCAGGTGCCTGACCAGAAGTTAACGGTCTTTTTGCTTATCAAAACGAGCTTCCAGAGCGGCGCTATCACTGGACCCTATTAAAGGGTCCGTTGCGCCCTGATACACTCCGGGCTCAAATATTGTGATATCCGATGACTCAAGGCAACCTGACATTGAGCTGGTGATGACCAGAATAGCAGCCAGTGACGCTAAGTTTTTTATATGTTTCATCTGCTGCCCTGGTTTAAGTTGACTGGATTTACGTTCATCTGTGTGATTGTTTGGATTAACAGAATGCAAAAGGGAGGAATTAACCTCCCTTTTGTTTACCCTATGTTGATTTGCTGTAAGCTGCGTCCCAGCCCCAGGTCTGTGGTCTGCCGCCGCGTTTGAGTATTCGCTCGCGGTAGATATCAGATACCATATCACCATCGCCGGCAATCAATGCCTTGGTAGAGCACATTTCTGCACATAACGGTAGTTTGCCCTCAGCAATACGGTTACCACCGTACTTTTCTTTTTCTTCAGCTGAGTTATTTTCGGCGGGTCCACCGGCACAGAAAGTGCACTTATCCATTTTACCGCGAACACCAAAGGCCTCTTTTTCCGGGTATTGGGGGGCACCGAACGGACAAGCGTAAAAACAGTATCCACAGCCGATGCATAGATCCTTGTCATGGAGCACAATGCCTTCATCGGTGGTGTAGAAACAATCAACGGGGCAAACTGCTGCGCAGGGCGCATCGGTGCAATGCATGCAAGCTACAGAGATCGATTTCTCTCCGGCATTACCATCACCCAGAGTTATAACCCGCCTGCGATTAACACCCCAGGGAACCTCGTTTTCATTTTTACAGGCCGTGACGCAGCCATTACATTCAATGCATCTTTCTGCATCACACAGGAATTTCATTCTAGCCATGATTATTTCTCCCGCTTAAGCGACTTTGACACGACACAGGGTAACCTTGGTTTCCTGCATCTGGGTTACTGAATCATATCCGTAGGTGAAGGCCGTATTACAGGCTTCTCCCCGAACATAGGGTGCGGTTCCTTCCGGATACTTGTCCACCAGGTCTTCACCTTCAAACCAGCCTCCAAAATGAAAGGGTGTGAAGACAACACCGGGGGCGACGCGGTTTGTGATCATGGCCTTGACCTTGATTTTTGAACCTTCAGGGCTCTCAATCCAGATCATTTCGCCATCTTTTACGCTATTGTCATTGGCGTCTTTGGGGTTGATTTCTGCGAACATGTCCTGCTGCAGTTCCGCCAGCCAGGGATTAGATCGCGACTCTTCTCCACCGCCTTCATATTCCACCAATCTGCCACTGGTAAAAATGATGGGAAAGTCTTTGGAATAATCGTTTTCCTGAATAGACATATAGCGCGTTGGTAACCGATAGAAACGCTTGCGGTCTTCATAGGTTGGATACTTTGCCGCCAGTTCCCTGTCCGGGGTGTAAAGCGGTTCTCTGTGGATAGGCACCCGATCCGGGAAGGTCCAAACGATGGCCCGTGCCTTGGCATTCCCGAAAGGCGCACAGCCGTGAGCAATTGCGACTCGCTGTATACCGCCGGAAAGATCTGTTTTCCAGTTTTTACCTTCAGCAGCAGACTTTTCATCCGCAGTAAGATCATTCCACCAGCCCAGACTTTTTAGCAGGTCTGCGCTAAATTCGGGATGTCCATCCTGAATTTCAGAGCCCTTGGGCCATGAACCTTCCGCCAGAATATTGTTGCCCTCGTGCTCAACACCGAATCGTGCCCGAAAGCACAGACCGCCATCAGCAACCGCTTTACTGGGATCATAAAGAACGGGTGTACCTGGATGCCCCATTTCTGCGGTTCCCCAACATGGCCACGGCATGCCGTAGTACTCGCCATCAACGGGTCCGCCTTCCGCCTTAAGTGTCGTCGTGTTAAACGTGTGTTTGTTTTCCATGTGGAGTTTCAGTCTTTCCGGGCTTTGTCCGGTGTAACCGATGGTCCACATACCCTTGTTGAATTCCCGGGTAATGTCTTCAATATTGGGCTCATCGTTTTCAACCGCAATGTTCTTGCAAAATTGATCAGCAAAGCCGAACTTACTGGCAAATTTGTAGAGAATAGTATGGTCGGGTAACGATTCGAACAACGGTTCGATGACTTTTTCGCGCCATTGCAATGATCTGTTGGAAGCGGTTACCGAACCATAGGTCTCAAATTGTGTGCTGGCAGGTAAGAGATATACTCCATCAGTTCTGTCATGCATGACCGCCGCATGGGTTGGGTAGGGATCAATGATAACCATCATATCCAGCTTGTTCATGGCCTTTTTCATCTCTGGACCGCGGGTCTGACTGTTTACCGCGTGCCCTGACCATACCATGCAACGAATGTTATCTTTTTGGCCTATGCTTTCCTCGAGTACGCCGTCGACCCATCTGGAAACCGGGATTCCCTTGTAGTTCATTGGATGAATCGGCTTGCCACTGTCTCCTTCAACTTCTTCTGCGCTGAATTGACCCTTGACCCACGCGTGATCGAGATCCCATACTTTTGACCAGTGTTTCCAGGCGCCGTCGCTTAAACCGTAGTAACCGGGCAATGAATGGGACAGCACACAAAAGTCTGTAGCACCCTGAACATTATCATGTCCACGGAATATATTCGCACCGCCGCCTTCCTTGCCAATATTGCCAAGGGCAAGCTGGAAAGCGCAATATGCCCGGGTATTATTGTTGCCTATCGTGTGTTGCGTCCCACCCATACACCAGACAAAGGTAGCCGGGCTATTTTCGGCCATCATTTGGGCCGCCGTTTTAACCACGCTTTCAGGTACGCCAGTCACTCTTTCGGTTTCTTCCGGCGTCCAGTTGGCAACTTCGGCTCGGACTTCATCCAGTCCGTATACGCGCTGGTTGATATACTCCTGATCTTCCCAGCCATTTTCAAAGATATGCCACAGCATTCCCCAGATAATGGCGACATCGGTTCCCGGACGAATCTGCACAAAATGGTCAGCGTGCGCGGCAGTGCGAGTGTAACGCGGATCAATGACAACCATCTTGGAGCCATTTTCCTTGGCACGAAAGATGTGCTGGAGTGAGACAGGGTGCGCCTCCGCTGGATTCGAACCTATAAACAGCATGCACTTGCTGTTGTGCATGTCGTTGTAGGAGTTTGTCATCGCTCCGTAACCCCAGGTATTGGCAACGCCTGCTACGGTTGTAGAGTGGCAAATTCGCGCCTGATGATCAACGTTATTGGTTCCCCACATGGCGGCAAACTTGCGAAACATATAGGACTGTTCGTTATTATGTTTTGCAGAACCCATCCAGTAAACCGAATCAGGGCCGGATTCTTCGCGGATGCTAAGCATGCCATCGCCAATTTCGTTGATGGCATCGTCCCATGACATTCTTTTCCACTGACCGCCCACCAGTTTCATGGGATATTTAACTCTTTTCTCACCGTGCCCGTGTTCCCGAACGGATGCTCCTTTGGCACAGTGCGCTCCGAGATTGAAAGGCGAGTCGAAATCGGGCTCCTGACCTGTCCAAACACCGTTCTGAACTTCTGCAACAACACCGCAACCTACCGAGCAATGGGTGCAAACACTTTTCTTGACAGTGATATCACCGCTTGCGGATTCTGTTGCAGCATGAACTTTCTTGACTCTACCTGGTGTCAGTGCGGTTGCTGCTGCTCCGGCTCCCATGGCGATACCTGATCGTTTCAAAAATCCTCGACGATCTATACTTTCTCCTGTTCCTGAGCGTTTGGGTTGATCCCCGGCGGGGCGTTTTCGTATTAATTTCATCTGTAATCTCCTGGAAAGCGCGATGCTTTTATGATTATTTGATATTTATCTTAATGTTTTTTAAAACCGTGCGAGCCGGTAATATTCATTTATATGGTCAGTTTCCCGGTAACCTTTGTGCTCAGTTTTCTGACTGGTTTCATCCGTGCTTGCCGCTAAGGATTGGCTTGTGGCTGCCCCGCTCCCGATAGCGACGCCGGCTACCGCGGTTTTTTTGAGAAACTCGCGACGTTGAACTGTCTTGTTATGTGTTTTGTTCATTGTGTGCCTCCACAGGTCATAAATTAATGCGTTTGAATGTTCAGATAATCGCTTTCAAGATCGACAAAAGACTGACCAAGCAAGCTGACGGATTTGTAAAAATTAGCGGATTTGGCTGCAGCCAGATCGTTGAAGAACTTCGAAGCCCAGGGGTGAATGTGTCTGATAAAGAACTGTCGTTCCATCGCTTCACTGACATCTTCAGATTGAATCAAAATGGCCATTGTTTCGCACAAAGCCGCAATATGATCTTCCGGGTCTTTCTGGTTGGTATCAGATTCAATCCCCAGGGATCGCAGATCATCGCGCAAATCACTCAGTGGCTTTTCCATGAGAAAACCGGTGATATGCCAGGAACCGTAAGGCACGATCTCGCCACGGCCGATGCCTATAAAGAGAGAATGGTATTCATCGTCCAGGTCTTCCAGGCTGGATGAGTGCGCGGCTTCTTTAACCGCGAGCCATGCCTGACCTATCTGGCCAACCTGCTCAACCACTTCCGGGTCGGCACTCTGACCGTTCTGACCGTTTTCGGAAACAGACGGGGTATCAATGTGATGGAGGTAATCCAGCAAATCTCCAGATGGCGATTGACTTAGGAGGGCAGAGAGAACGGAGTATGTATTGGAGCGCAGAAAGTCACCTTCGATCTGGTTTGTAGAACCGTGATCGACGTTCACAGGAACGGATTGTGATATCAATTCTGCCAATTTTTTACTCTAAAGTCATACGAAACGTCTTTAATATAGTAAGCTCAGTTATCTACGGTCAATTTATCTTATTTGTGAGTCGACCGCAAGTTAATTTGCTCTCACGAATTTCGTGCAGGCGTTTTTCGAATCGATCCCGAAAATCCATTGTTATTCTAGATTGTTATTCTCTGGAGATATGATCTTCCTTGTCAAACATATCCACCACTCTGCAATCCTCGCACATTCTCAGTCTATTCAGCGCTTCTGGTTTATCAAACATCCAGTGTCCCTTAAGTTTTTCTGTCATTTTTTGAATCATTGCGCGGGTGGCAAAGGCTTTTCCACAGGAAATGCACAGAAACGGTTCTTCTTCTTTCAGGGTTTTTGGCTTGCTGATTACACCATAGTCAAAATGTATTCGGGGTTCTAGACTAATTACAGACTCCGGGCAGCTTCGGGCGCAAATTCCGCATTGAACACAGTTTGCTTCAATAAATCGCAGCGCGGGTGATTCACCGCCTGCCTGCAGAGCTTTGCCGGGGCATTGGGATACACAGCCCATGCACAGCGTGCAGGACTCACTGTCAATCATAATTTGACCGAAAAGAGAGCCTTCGGGCAGATCAACATAGGTTGCGGGAGAATCGGAGATGCTGTTGAAATGGCCCAGCGCTGTCCTGATTGTATTGCGCTTATCACCAATGGCGGAAAATGTTGCGACCTTACTTATCTGAACCTCATTTTCTGATCTCGGGATATCCGACAAATTTTCAATTTGAGTGACCGTAAAGTTTTCGGACCCGGTTTTTTGGAGTACCCGGGTTATCAGTGCAACATTCTCAGCGATAGAGTCTTTAACCTGATTCGGTGTGCCGTCAGGAGAAAGCAAAAACACCCGGTTGGCGCCGTACGCCAGCGCCGAGGATAGCAGGTCGAGTCCAACTGATCCGATTTCTTCTGCCAGAAAAGGAATCGTTGCGCTGCTGATTAGATCCAGATGTCCAGAGACCTCCTGATAACCATCCTCAGAATCAAATATCAGCAAATCGATTCCTTTGTTGCCCGTTTCCTGACGCATGGACTTGATAATAAGCCTTAACGCTTCAATCTGGTCGGTGGCCCGTGGGTAAGAGTATTCAATTGCGCCTGTGGGGCAAACGCTGCTGCAAGTGCCGCCTCCCTGACATAGATGGGGATTAACTTCAATGGATTCCCCAATGGAAATTATTGCTTCGGTGGGGCAGGCGTCAATACAACGTCGGCAGCCGCCAATGCCGCTGCGGCTGTGGGCGCATATTGATGAGTCATACTGAAAATATTTAGGTTTTTCAAATTCGCCGATGAGTTCAGGTATTTGTTCAATCGCAAGCGCAATAGTTTCCTGACTGTGGCCGGGGTAATAGTACCCCGGTGGCTTGATCGCCGCCCCAATTGAAGGGTGCTCTCCACAATCCAGGATTTGATCAAATAATCCTGTGGGGATATCAAACAGATGCGCAAGATTTACCTCATTGTCGTCAAATAAAACCTAAAAGTGGCCGAGATAGCCGCTAATCCTAAAGTCTGTAATATTGTAAGCATTTGCTGTGGTTGACTCTCCGCTTTGATCGGCTGGGCAGGCGATATAACAAAGCATTTTTTCAGGCAGAGATCGTTCGATTTCCTGAGCTTTGGCTACGTCACCAATAATTAGCAATCGATTTGCCGACGTGTACGGGACATTTGTGGTGGGTTCAGGGTGCCAGGGTATTGCTCTTAGGATATTGTTTCGCTGGCGATCTAATTCTGTTTTTTCAGGAAAGTCCAGGTTTAAGGCTTCAAAATAGTTGCTCATGTTTTACAAGTTATTCCGGTGGCGTGTTCGTGGATACATTATATTGCTGCGATATTGCTGCGGGTTTTAATTTTTGACGTCCGCATTGTTAGAATCAACTTCGGCAGTATTGTGTTCGGAAGGTTTGTGCTCGGAAGTGCTGGCGTTATCAGTTTTTTCGTCAGTCGGTTTTTGATTGGATAAATCATCGTCGTCGGCTTCCCTGTCTGGATCATCAATTGCCTCGGCATCTGTGGTGTCAAAATGCGCGGGACTATGATTATCCTGAGCATTCGCGCGCGCCTTTGCTTCATGGGCTTGCTGTTCTTCCAATTCTCTTTTTTCTTTCATTTCCTGCTGATGCTTCATGTCGCAGGTTATAAGCCCTCCGAGGCCTTTGAAGCTTGTGAAGTCATCATCATAATCATCCAGACCGTCCTTTATGTTAAATCCGGCGCCAGAAAAAAGTTTGCGTAACGCAAGCTTTCGCAACGTTTCGCTGACTCCCTCCGACATGAACAGGGAGTAATCACTGCTCTCATCCAGGCTGTTGATATCGGGCATGTCCGAATCTGTGAGGGGCTGTTTGTGTTTTGAGTCCGCTGGCATCGCAGATTCATCTGTGATTGCAGTCTGAATGGCCTTGCCATTATCACGATCATTGAGTGGTTCGAGATGATCCTGAATTAGCCCGGATTGCTCGTCAAGTTCGATGGTTTTTTCCAGATCCAAAGCGGCTTGGCTGATTGCAGAGTCCGAATTTGTGTCGGATTTTTTCCGGGACCAACGAGAAAGAAAAGACTCACCGTCTTCGATATTCTTATCAGTATCCTGTTTAGTGCTGTGTTTTTTTGGCATATTCTGAGTCGCTGAGCCATTCTCTGCGTTTGCGTTTCTTTTTTTCCTGAGGCAGATAGTGAGAGATTACGTATTTTTCCAGTATCGTGCATATTTCAGCGGGCATTGGTACGGATAACACCAGTCGATCTGATTCCATGTATCCCGTTGCTTCGTCCTGGTTCGCGGTGATAAAAGCGGGCTCTACATCCATCTCGTTTTGTTCGCCTTCGCATACAATGAACAAATAGGGTTTCTCTGATAGCAGGTTATACCAGTAACCCTCGTTTCCGTCCTTGTAAAGATGGACCACAAGTCCGCCCCATAAATAACGGCAATTTGTCCCATCATCGTGAATAAGTACTTTTTGTTGATTGTGCTGTAATTGTTCGCCGGTAACCACGGCAAATCCTTTCCATTGGGGTAAATTCCATTTTTTATCGAGATCGATGGATCTTTCAAGCACCACAGATACTGGAATTACGACTTCACGGTTCGAAATTTGGAATGGAGCAGTGTCGGGGCCTTCAGACATGGTCAACTGAAAATGGGTGAATGGAAATAAATTTTTAGGTGTATTTTAGTCAAAAAAAATCAGTCATAAACGGGCATCATAAAACTTGCGTGGAGTCAGTCAGGGTCATGTAGAATGAGCTTTATCGATCCCCATTGGCAGTTCTGCATAACAAAACGCGGTTCTGCGTGTCACCATATCCCAGATTTAAGTGGAATGATACAAGTTTAAATCGAATCTGCTTTTAAAGATCTTTTCTTACCGGAGTATTTTTAAGTTATTATTCCGGTTTAGGTAATATTGCCTTTCAATACTGTCAACCTGAACAATGAAGCCATCTTCCATCGATATCCGTGAGCCGGTTGATTCCGGAATAGAAAGTGTTGCTGATGATCGATTAATGGCGGCATCATCAACTTTTACTGGTGTGTTGCCAAAGATGACCGATCAAGGGCTGGAATCAATACACAAGGTGAGTTCGCGCAATCAATTTGGTGAGGAGCAGGACATTAATATCGTTGATGAAATCCCGCTTACAATCAAAATCGATGGTGAGGAGCTGGTCACGCTGATGACTCTGGGTACTCATCCGGAAAAACTGGTGCTCGGCTATTTGCGGAATCAAACCTTGTTTTCGGATCCACGGGAAATTAAATCTGTTGAAGTTGACTGGAGCAGGGAGCTGGCTGAAGTTTCCACGGTAGATGGTGAGGGGGTGAAGGGAATCGATACCAGTCGAAGAACGGTAACCACCGGGTGTGGTCAGGGTACGATTCTCAGTTGCACCCTGGATAAACTATATGATCATCGATTGCCTGAAACTGAGGTGTTGCAGTCAGATATCTACCGTGTGCTGGGCCAGATTAAAGATTTCAACCGGGCTTACCGAATTGCTGGGTCTGTTCATGGTTGCGGTCTTTGCCGGCAGGGTGAGGTTCTGATTTTTATCGAGGACGTCGGCAGGCACAACGCGATGGATACCATATCCGGCGAAATGTGGCTTCAGGGGTTATCTGGAAATGACAAGATTTTTTATACAACAGGCAGGCTAACCTCAGAGATAGTAATGAAAGCGGCGCTAATGGGGATTCCTGTTCTGGTGTCCCGCAACGGAACCACGAATATGGGGCTAGAACTGGCCCGGGATTTAGGGGTAACTTTGATTGCCCGCGCCAAGAGTCGACAGTTTGTCGCGCTGAATGCCGATAACCTCGTCTATGATGCGATCCCGGGTGGAAAGCCTCGAGTAGTGAATACAGAAAAGTCCTGAAAGTAAATTACTTTCAGGACTTTCAGTGTACTTCGGATTTTTAATCAGTCCTGCCAGAACGGCTTGCTTGTCTCTTTAACCGCCTGTTCACGGCTAAGACCGATATCATTCAGCAACCGGTTATCAAGGTTTTCAAGGGCAGAGCGCTGTTTTGATCGTTGTCTCCATCGCAAAGCTGTGGACCTGATTCTACTGAATCCGAAAAGTTTTTCCGGATCGTTCCCGAGGGCGATGTAGCCGGGAATAATTTCTTCTTTGAACGTGTTCAGATAATTAGACATAATGTTCTCCCGACCTAATTGGTCGACTGGTTAAGAGTTAATTTCAATGTAGGCGTTATTCTATGGGTGGTATGCCTTTTCCTCAAACGATCAAAATTCATGGTTCGAATTAAAAATTCTAATCTGATGCGGTTTTGATTTCATCTTGCTTCTGTTAATCTTTACGCTCCTGATAATTGGATTAGAAGAGAAAATTGAGCCAAAAACTGCCGCCTTTGAATACCCTTCGTGCCTTTCAGGTCGCAGCCTCAACTTTGAGTTTCACCGAAACCGCTGATCAGTTATTTGTTACCCAGGCGGCGATCAGTCATCAGATTAAATCGCTTGAAAGATTTCTTGGCAAGAAGTTGTTTGAACGTGGCAATCGGACTCTGAGTCTTACCGAGTCTGGCA
>JAIBDK010000424.1 GCA_024679435.1 Gammaproteobacteria bacterium
AACGGGTATGGACGTATTGGTCGTAATATCATGCGTGCCAGATATGAAAATGGAAATAACGATATTGAAATCGTTGCTATTAATGATCTTGGGGATGCTGAAACTAATGCGCATCTTACTCAGTATGATACCGCGCATGGACGGTTCCCTGGGACTGTAGAAGCCAGTGCAGACAGTATTATTGTAAACGGAGATAAGATCTCGGTTTTTGCCGAAAGAGATCCTTCAAAACTGCCTTGGGGAGAACTCGGGGTTGATGTTGTCCATGAGAGCACCGGATTTTTCACAACAAAGGATAAAGCCAGTGCTCATCTTGCTGCCGGCGCTAAAAAAGTGATCATATCCGCTCCTGGTGGAAATGATGTGGATGCCACCGTCGTTTACGGAGTCAATCACGATGTTTTGAAGTCAACCGATACGGTTATTTCCAATGCTTCCTGCACTACTAACTGCCTGGCACCAATGGTCAAAGCGTTGAATGATTCTGTCGGCGTTGTTCATGGGTTGATGAATACTATTCATTCTTATACTAATGACCAGGTTCTGACTGATGTGTATCATTCTGACCTTCGCAGAGCCAGATCAGCCACCAGTTCTATGATTCCGACTAAAACGGGTGCGGCTGCAGCAGTTGGTCTGGTATTACCCGAATTAAACGGCAAGCTTGACGGTTTTTCGGTGCGGGTACCAACAATTAATGTTTCTGTGGTTGATCTCACTTTTGTTGCGGCACGGGAAACATCTGTCGAGGAAATCAATTCGCTTCTCGCGGCAGCGGCAGACGGTAAGGTATTGGCCTATAACGACAAGCCTCTTGTGTCCGTTGATTTCAACCACGTCCCGGCTTCTTCAACTATAGATGCGGGAATGACTCGGGTAACCGGCGGTACGTTGGTCAAAGTATGTTCGTGGTATGACAATGAATGGGGGTTCTCCAACCGCATGCTTGATACTACCGTTGCGCTTATGAATGCAGCTTAAAGGCTGATCTGCTGTTAGAGAACTAAAAAGCGCCTGGTCTTCCTGTTCGGTAACCGGGTGTTTCAGTTTTCAGGTCAATATGTGTTCAAAATGAGTTTTCGATAAAAAATGAAATTCAATAAATTTACGGATATGGATTTAGCAGGCAAGCGCGTTTTGATCAGGCAGGATCTCAATGTGCCAGTAAAGAACGGTCGAATTGCTTCCACCGCCCGAATAGCCGCTTCCTTGCCGACAATTCGTCACGCTGTTAACGCTGGCGCCAGGGTGATGATTATGTCTCATCTTGGCCGACCGACTGAAGGGGAGTTTGATGATCAGCTTTCTCTTAAACCGGTAGCGGCTTGTCTTTCTGAAGAGCTTGGGTTAACGGTTAAGCTGATTAATAACTATCTGGACAGCACTCCTTTACCTGACGAAGGAGAGGTTTTTCTTCTGGAGAACGTGCGCTTCAATGTCGGCGAAAAAAGTAACGATGAAACTCTAAGTCGAAAGTACGCTGGAATGTGTGATCTTTATGTGATGGATGCGTTTGGAACGGCTCATCGTGCCCAGGCTTCTACTCATGGTGTCGGTGTCTATGCAGATATTGCCTGTGCGGGACCTCTTCTGACTGCTGAGTTGGACGCGCTTGAAACAGCAATGGAAAAGCCGGAAAGTCCTGTGGTTGCTATTGTTGGTGGTGCAAAAGTATCCACCAAGCTAACCGTTCTTGAATCGTTAAATTCTGTGGTGGATCAACTTGTTCCCGGTGGTGGAATAGCAAACACCTTTATTGCTGCGGCGGGTAATCCGGTAGGAAAATCCCTGTATGAACCGGATTTGATTGAGGATGCCGTAATCTTAATGGATAGTGCCCGCGCCAGAGGCGCTGAGATTCCTATTCCTGAGGATGTGGTTGTGGGAAAATCATTCTCCGCGGATGCCCAGTCATGGATTAAAAATGTGGCAGATGTAGAAAACGATGATCTAATTCTGGATATTGGTCCGCGAACGGTAATTCGTTACGGTGAAATCATGAGTCGGGCCAAAACAATAATCTGGAACGGACCTGTTGGGGTGTTTGAGTTTCCACAATTTGCGGGAGGCACAAAGGGGCTCGGAGAGGCAATCAAAAAATCCGAGGCTTTTTCTATTGCCGGTGGCGGTGATACTTTGGCGGCAATAGATAAATTTCAGTTAGCTGACGATATTTCTTATATTTCAACTGGGGGCGGGGCATTTCTCGAGTTTCTGGAGGGCAAGGCTCTGCCGGCTGTCTCCATGCTAGAATCCAGGTTTGTTGGCAAGTAATTTTTGAAATCAATAGGTTAATTAGTCCGAAATTAACCAAAAAAGGCCGCATCAAATGCGGCCTTTTCTATCATCTGAACCCTTAATTTAAAAGGTAATATATCCACCCAGGTTAACCAGCCCTATATCGTTGTCTCCCGAGGATGCGGTATAGTCAAGTTCAAGGTTGATGT
>JAIBDK010000457.1 GCA_024679435.1 Gammaproteobacteria bacterium
GGGATGATGAACTAGCACCAAAACTCTTTGCAGACATGGTATAACCTCGACATCAACTCAACAACCGTAGCGGAAATATCAATGTCCAGAACACGCCCTGTGCAGGAACTTAATCGTGGCTGATCGACGATTACAGGTGTTTGCCACTGTTGCGAGATTGCTGAGTTTCACCAAAGCTGCCGAAACGCTGCATATGACTCAGCCAGCGGTGACATTCCAGATCAGACAACTTGAGGAGTATTTCAATACCCGTCTGTTTGATCGGACCCATAACCGAATAAATCTTACCGAGGCGGGAGTGGTGGTTAAGGAATACGCCGATCGTATACTGATGATGTATCAGGAAATGGACAATGAAGTGAGGACCATGACCGGCGATATACAGGGACCATTAATTGTCGGTGCCAGCACGACCATCGGAGAGTATTTTATCCCGGGTATGGTCGGCGCCTACCAGGCCAAATTCCCCGATGTCAAAGTTCGTCTTAATGTTGCCAACACTAACGGTGTCATTCATATGGTGGAAAATAACCAGATTGATATCGGCATTGTTGAAGGACCGGTAAACAATAAAAATCTGGTTACCGATATCGTCTGGGATGACGAACTGGTAGCGATATGCGGAATTGACCATCCTCTGAATAAGTCAAAATCTGTTGAATTTGATGATCTGACTGCGCACCCGTTTATCGGCAGAGAAGAAGGCTCTGGAACCCGGGAAGTGGTTGAAGGCTATCTCGAAGAAATCGGTCAGGATACAGAGCAACTGGATATTATTATGGAATTTGGCAGCCCGGAATCTATAAAAAATGCGGTGGCCGCAGGCCTCGGGATTTCAATCATTTCTATTGTCACCATAGAAAAGGAACTGGCACTAAAAACCTTGTGCGCTATCCCATTCAAAATGCCCATCAGAAGACCCTTTACCATTGTCTATCAACGGCAGAAGTTCCGCTTGCGGGCGATGGATGAATTTCTCGAGTTTGCCCGTGCACATTGTGCTGAAAAAAAGAAACAGTTAAAACTTGTCTGATCCCATCTTTTCTTGATCTGGCTATCTCCAAGGCCAAAATATCTTCGGATAACACTGTTTTCATTAGTTATCTATCAAACCCTTGAAATATTGCGCCCCAACAAATAGGATCAAAGCATGCGCTACCAGGGATCAAATCAAAAACTCGACAAAGACGGCTACCGAAAAAATGTCGGCATTATCGTATGCAACAGTCAGAGTCAGGTTCTCTGGGCCCGCAGGACTCAGCACGACGGATGGCAATTTCCTCAGGGAGGAATAGAGCCCAGAGAGTCCGCACGGGATGCCGCATTTCGGGAACTCTATGAGGAGATCGGCCTTAAAGATCGAGATGTTCGACTCCTCGGCAATACCGAAGACTGGCTGCGTTATGATGTACCCTATGTCAACAAATCACGCCATTACCTGCGCTCCAGGCCTTTTAGAGGGCAAAAACAGCGTTGGTTTCTTTTTCAGCTGATTTCCCAGGAATCCCGGGTTCGCCTCGATCTCTCCCACAAACCCGAATTTGATCACTGGCAATGGGTGGACTACTGGCGACCGTTGGATCAGATCGTGGAATTCAAAAAGAACGTCTATCGACAAGCGCTCACTCAACTGGAGCCACTTCTGGGTTCAACTTTTATTCGCTAAGCTTCCGGTCAGGAAAGTTTTACAATAGAGCAACCCAAAATCACATTTTCGAAGATTCTTTCCCGAAACCAATCAGGTTTTTTTCGGCTCATAGATAACGACCTTGTCCAGCCGGTCATTCAGAAAGTGGAAATCGACGCCTATATCTCGATATTCGGCACGATTATGTTTAACCTTTACACCCTCGACACCATAGAGACGACCTATGAGATCCGGAGGCATCCCAAATCTGGCACCGCGGGTCGTTCGAAACAATGCGGCTCCTGATCCTTTGATAGATATTGTTTTGACCCTTTCCTGACCGGTAAATACC
>JAIBDK010000489.1 GCA_024679435.1 Gammaproteobacteria bacterium
AGGTTAAAATCGGGTTTTCCAAATAGAAATAAAAAAATGATAGACCTATATTACTGGACAACACCGAATGGACACAAGGTTACTATTATGCTGGAAGAACTGGGTTTACCCTATAACCTGATCCCGGTAGACATAGGAAAGGGTGCGCAATTTGAAGCGGACTTTTTGAAAATTTCGCCGAATAATCGTATCCCGGCTATGGTGGATGATAACCCGAATGGTTGTGAGCAACCGGTTTCGCTATTCGAGTCCGGCGCCATATTATTGTATCTGGCCGAAAAAACGGGTCGATTTATTCCAGATGATCTGGCTGGACGGCAAAGTGTTTTGCAGTGGTTGTTTTGGCAGATGGGGAATTTTGGTCCGATGCTGGGTCAAAATCATCATTTCGGGTTTTATGCGGTGGAAAAAATCCCTTATGCCATTGACCGTTATGTAAACGAGACTTCGAGACTGTATGCGGTTCTCAATCGACAGTTAGAAGGAAAGGAGTATATAACCGGTGAATACAGTATTGCCGATATGGCATGCTATCCGTGGACTATTTCCCATGAGCGACAAAGACAAAATTTGCCGGATTTTCCTAATCTTATGGAATGGTATTTTCGGATGGAGCAACGTCCGGCGGTGGAACGAGCCTATGATATTCCGGATCAGTTGGATATCAAACCGGGAATTAGCAAGGAAGCAGCCAAAATTATGTTTGGGCAAAGCAGTTCGGTGGTGACATAAAGCCAACAACTAATAAATTTACCCGTAAAGTTTTATTTTGGGGTTATCGGAACGACTGTTGTGAGCAATGGGTCGATCGTATAGGCCTGTCCAAAACCCCGGATGAACATTCCCTCATCGGGGATCAGCCGGAGCAGATGAAAATCCGACAATGCTGAAAGCGTTGAAATGATTTCACCGTGGCAATTATGCAACTGATTGATCAGCTCATTGTATTGCTGTGATCGTCGGACTATCTCTAACACTGAACAGGGGAAATTCAGCCGGGTTCGCGCATAAATTTGCCGGCTTTCAGATTCATTTTCAATAATAAGAATGTCAGCTTTGCCGGTTAACAAGTTAGCCGTGTGCGCAGAGAGGTCGCTTACCAAGATATAAAAAGACCCGTCTTCATCTCTATAGAAAGGCGCGTAACTGGCCAGAGGCAACCCTTTGCTTGTCACGGTGGCAAGCTGTAAAGATTTCTGACGGCCTATAAATTCGTGAGCAGAGTGGGCAATGTCGGAGAGTAATTCTTTAGTCACAAGTTTTGTAGATGGGTTTGTTGATTGCGCGTTGCAATGAGAATTATTTAAAGTGATTCAACTCGCTAACCAGTACTGACAGCATTGAAAAATCAATGGTTTGTTCTTGCTTCAGGTTCCTGATTTTCTGATCCATAGATTTAATAGAATTGCCAGAATTCAGACGCCAGTTTTCAATCACACTTTGCACACTCTTCTTTGGGTTGGTTCTTAGCATATCATTCACTATTCGCGAGTGGTGAGATCGTAGTTCATTCATTAGACTGAA
>JAIBDK010000470.1 GCA_024679435.1 Gammaproteobacteria bacterium
ATCGATGGAGGTGGGCGGACTTTAATGCCGGGTTTGATCGAAAGCCATGTCCACTTGAATATGCAGCATATGGTTGGTGGGTACGATACATTTGAACATCGTGACTGGCAGGAAGTCGGAGCGATGGCGGCATTTACCGCCCAAAGTATCCTCATGGACGGCTTCACAACCGTGCGTGACGTGGGCGCGTTGCAGGCCGGAATACGTCGTGCAGTTGATAGGGGTGATGCCGTTGGTCCCAGAATCTACAATGCTGGTGCCGTGATTAGCCAGACTTCCGGTCATGGGGATTGGAGACTGAAGGGTCAAAACACCTTAGGGAGTCGATATACCAATAAAGTAGCCCAGCTTGGTCTAGCATTCATCGTCGATGGCTATGATGCAACACTGAGCGCAGCTCGGCAAAACCTGGCGAATGGTGCATCGTTGAATAAAATGATGATGAGTGGCGGCGTCTTCTCATCCAAGGACGGGTTGCATACTATCCAGGGAACGGATGAGGAAGTAACGGCGGTCGTAAAAGCTTCAAAGGACTGGGGTACTTATGCGACGGCTCACGTCAATAACCCGTCAGATATTCAGCGCGGTTTACGCCTGGGCCTGGGAGAGATTATGCATGGACAATTTCTTGACGAGGAAACGGCTGCAATGATGGTTGAAGCGGGCGTGTTTTATAACCCGCAGCTTTCAGTGTCTTCTCTTGAAGCAATCGAAAGGACATTTGGTCCGGAACCGTCAGTAAATAAAGCCAAATCATTGCGCGTTGCAGAGGGAATGGCGAGAATTCCGGATATCCTTTTGAAGTTCCCAAAACTGCTGGAAAAGACAACTTTCGGTGTGGATACGGTAACGGTCACTCCGGCCAATGCGATCCGGAATCGAGATCATGAAATCTGGTTCTGGGCGGATAAATTCGGTAATCTTCAAACTCTGAAGTCAATGACGTCAATTGGTGGGGGCCTCGCCGCTCTGACCGGTGGCCAAAATCCCTATCCTGCAGGCTCACTCGGAGTGATTGCAGAAGGTGCTTACGCTGATATCCTGCTCATTGATGGAAATCCGCTGGAAGATATCACTTTGATCGGTGGTAGCAAGGAATTGTTCGATGCGCCTGACCGCAACGCCGGAGATATTCCAGCGATGGATCTAATTATGAAAGACGGCAAGATTTACAAGAATACCCTTCAATGACCGGTTAGGGCTGCGATTTCTGCCAGTCAGTTGAAATAGTTGACCGACTGTACGATACTCGAGGCGGGCATAATAATATTTTTAGCTTTATCAAAAAACACCGCAAAGCCAATATTTCGTCGTTTACTAAAACCAGTGGAGAGATATGAGCCAGTATATTTCGAAAATAGAAGGGCAGTGTCATTGTAGTAATATTCGATTTGAATTTGAAACAAACATTAATCTAGACAATCTGGCTATTAGAAATTGCCAATGCCGATTTTGTAAACTACACGGGGCAGCAACTGCACGTGATCCAAATGGAAGGGCAAAAATACTAGTAGACGATTTGGATTCTATGAAGTTGTACCGCTTTGCAACAGAATCAACAGATTTTGTTCTTTGTAAAAACTGCGGTGTTTACGTAGGTGCGATATTAACTCTTGGGAAAGATAAGTGCGTTACGCTGAACATGAATTTGACACAATTAAACACTGAAAATGCAGAGTCTATAACGTATGAAGATGAAACTGTAGAGTCCAGAGTGTCTAAGCGTGCAGAGATATTTACACCATTGATCGATTGCCCCTTTTAGTGTGAATGGAGATAATTTTATTCCTGAGTGGCTGTTAATCGGCGACCATACCGGGTTGCAAATGATCGG
>JAIBDK010000200.1 GCA_024679435.1 Gammaproteobacteria bacterium
AAAATAGAAAATAGAGCGAAAAACAGAGTTAAAATTTTTGTAATATTTATTGGACTTGTAAGCACCTATTGTTTACTATCCGTTCGTCCAAATTTCAATATTTCAGATTGAAGCCGGCATCTTTGTTTGCAAAAGCAGGTCGATGTTGGCAAATCGCGATCAAACGTTAATTCTCTCATTATCTGGAGGCAAAAAACCGAATGAGCACAATTGAAGAACGAGTAAAGAAAGTTGTTGTTGAACAACTAGGTGTAAGTGATGATCAGGTAACCCCTGAAGCGTCATTTGTCGATGACC
Source organism: Gammaproteobacteria bacterium (assembly GCA_024679435.1). GTDB lineage: Bacteria > Pseudomonadota > Gammaproteobacteria > Arenicellales > Poriferihabitantaceae > JAIBDK01. The sequence goes on from JAIBDK010000200.1 coordinate 298, forward strand.
TTGGTGCTGACTCACTGGATACCGTTGAATTGGTAATGGCGCTGGAAGAGGAGTTTGATGCTGAAATTCCCGATGACAAAGCAGAAAGCATTACAAAAGTTCAAGATGCAGTGAACTATATTAAAGCGACTACCGAAGACGCCTGATACGGATCGTAGGCAGATTTGTACCTGCTGAGACTGTATAACTGCAACATTTAAAAACCGCTACCTATAAGGTGGCGGTTTTTGTATGTGGTGCAGTATTTTAGATTATCGTATTTCTCTGGAGAGGCTTGTAACCTGGCCTCCTATTTATTATCTTGTATAATTTTTACTGTTAACAATCTGCGAGAATTTATGAGTAAAAGACGAGTAGTGATAACCGGAATGGGCGCAGTAACGCCTGTTGGAGTTGGATTGCATGCCTCGTGGGAGGGAATGCTATCAGGCAATAATGGTGTCAGTCCGGTAACCCATTTTGATGCTTCTGAGTATCCCTGTAATTTTGCTGGGCAGGTTCCGGAATTTAGTCCCGGTGATTTCATGGCAGAAAAAGAAGCGCGGAAAATGGATCGATTCATGCAGCTTGGTATGGTTGGTGGAGTTGAAGCGTTTAAAGACTCGGAACTTAAAGTGACCGATGAAAATGCTGATCGAATAGGTGTTTATATAGGCTCAGGTATCGGCGGTATTAATACCATTGAGAACACCACAAAACTCTATCAGGAAAAAGGAATTCGCAGGGTTTCCCCTTTTTATATTCCCATGACGATTACTAATATGATTTCTGGTAATCTGTCCATCATGTTTGGGCTTAAAGGTCCAAATTTGTCTATGGTTACAGCCTGCAGTACCGGAACGCATGCTATTGGGGAAGCCGGTCGACTCGTTGAGTACGGCGATGCGGATGTAATGGTTGCGGGTGGTGCAGAAGCACCGATATCACCAACAGCGCTGGCGGGCTTTGCATCAGCAAGGGCGCTCAGTCGACGTAATGATGATCCGGCGACTGCGAGTCGACCCTGGGATACCGGCAGGGATGGGTTTGTTATGGGTGAAGGCGCGGGCGTGGTTGTACTTGAAGAGTACGAGCATGCCAAAAGACGTGGCGCACGTATCTACGCAGAATTATCGGGATTCGGGATGAGTGGTGATGCCTATCACATGACCAGCCCCTCTCCTGGCGGAGAAGGTGCGGCTAGGTGCATGGACAGTGCGTTGCGAAATGCGGGCATCGCTAAGGATAACGTCCAGTATTTGAATGCGCATGGGACATCGACACCTCAGGGCGATATCGCAGAGACTATGGCTGTAAAACGATCATTTGGTGATCATGCAAAGAAATTAAAAATTAGCTCGAACAAGTCGATGATCGGTCATTTGCTGGGCGCAGCCGGCGGGGTGGAGGCCGTAATGACGGCGATGTCTGTCTATGAACAGGCGATTCCTCCCACAATCAATCTGCTGGATCAGGATCCCGAATGTGATCTGGACTACGTGCCGGGAGAAGCTCAGCAACATAAGATTGAGGTTGCCTTAAGTAATTCCTTTGGTTTTGGCGGGACTAACGGAACGCTGGTATTCAGCAGGGTTTAAGTTATTATGGGCCTCATGATTTCGTTTTAACGATAGAGGTTTGTTGATGGCTAGATGGCTTAAACGAGGGTTCGGTATTTTGGTAATGCTCGGAATTGTCGTTATTGCAACAGCAACCTGGTATTACAAGAATCAGATATCTCTGCCCTTAAACTTGCAGGACCATGTTTTAAAGGTTGACCGGGGTGATACCCTCTCATCTCTGGGCTATCACCTTGTGCAAGACGGGATTCTTAAAGAGCCCTACACGTTAAAAGTTTATGCGCGCCTCAATAGTGTGAATCACATTCAGGCCGGAGAATATCATTTTCCTATAGATTTAAATTTGGCCGAACTTGTGCGTTGGCTCGAAACAGGGAAGGGTCAGATCGGGATAAAGGTCACCATTGTTGAGGGCTGGACCTTCAGGCAGATGCGTGAAGTGCTGGCATCAGCTCCTAAGCTCTCCCAACTGACCAGTTCATGGACGGATCAGCAGATTATGGCGAAACTGGGTTATCCTGATTTACATCCTGAGGGTCAGTTTTACCCCGACACTTATCAGTATCTCGCGGGTGAAAGTGATTTAACCCTGTACAAAAAAGCATTTAATTTGATGCAGAAAACCTTAGATGACGCCTGGCAGAGTAGGAAAACAGCAATCGAAATAACGGATAAATATCAGGCTTTGATCATGGCTTCTATTATAGAAAAGGAGAGTCAGGTTTGGGACGAGCAACCGGAGATTTCCGGCGTATTTAACAATCGACTCCGCAAAGGCATGCGTTTACAGACGGATCCAACAGTAATTTATGGAGTTGGTGATAAATATGATGGTGATATTACCTATAAGCATCTGAAAACAGATACCCCTTATAATACTTATACGCGGTCTGGTTTGCCGCCTACTCCCATCAGTTTGCCGGGAGCCCGGGCTATAGTGGCAGCGGTCAATCCGGCAGAAACAAAGTCTCTTTATTTTGTCGCTAAAGGGGCTGGTCAACATCATTTCTCGAAAACTCTGAAAGAACATAACGCGGCGGTGCAGAAATATATTTTCAAGAAAAATAGCAGTGGATAAAGGGAAGTTTATAACCATAGAAGGTGGGGACGGTGCGGGAAAATCCACACAGATTCCCTTCGTAGAGCAGCTGATTCGCAGTCGTGGGCACAAACTTCAGGTCACGCGGGAACCCGGCGGTACTGAACTCGGTGAGCAATTACGCGAGATTTTGCTCAATTTTTCTGCTGGAAAGATGTGTGATGATACCGAACTAATGCTGATGTTTGCTGCGAGGAAACAACATTTGTACGAAGTTATAACGCCCGCTTTGGAGGCGGGTGTCTGGGTTCTATGTGATAGATTTACCGATGCAACCTACGCGTATCAGGGAGGCGGTCGGGGAATCGACGCGAGTCGCATCGAAGTTCTTGAAGACTGGGTTCAACAGGGCCTGCAGCCCGATTTAACTTTGCTGCTCGATGTGCCGGTAGAAATTGGATTGGGACGAACCGGTAAGCGGGGAGAAGTATCTGATCGATTTGAGCAGCAACAGGTGTGCTTCAAGGAGCTTGTAAGAGAGAGTTATCTCGATCGGACCCGACGTTTTTCACATCGAATCAAGAGGATTGATGCCGCCCAGAAGGTTGATGCCGTTCAAATTCGGATTGTGGAGGAATTTAATGCATTTGCGGATAACGTAACCTGAGTAATGGGAAGTTGATACTGCCCTGGCAAAATTCTGATTGGCAGCAGCTGACTTCCAATAGGGATCGCCTGCATCATGGTATTTTAGTTAATGCCAGACCAGGTACGGGTATGCGTGAATTTGCTTTTGCACTCGCCCAGTTTTTTATTTGTGAAAGCCCCGATCAGTCTAACCGCTCTGCCTGCCAGGTTTGTCAGAATTGCCGATTGTTTATTGCAGGCTCGCATCCCGATTTTCATGCGGTAACGTCTGAATTTGAAACCGTGCACGGGAGAATAGCCCTCCTCACTGCATATAGCGATCGTTACCAGGACGCGAAGGAACGGGAAAAGAAATCAAGGCCAAGTAGAGTGATTTCAGTGGATCAAGTCCGAAAACTGATTTCGCGTTTCTCCACTCATACGCATATAGCGTCTACGCGTGTGGCGCTAATAATGCCGGCTGACCGTCTAAACACGAATGCGGCAAATGCATTGTTGAAACTACTGGAAGAGCCGCCGGACCAGTCGATTCTTATTCTCGCCACGTCGGAAACCGTGCGCCTGCCTAAAACAATTCTCAGCCGATGTGTTCTGTTTTCTCTTGCAGCACCGAATCGGCAACAGTCACTTCATTGGCTTGAGGACTTTATCCCGGATGAGTTCCGGATTACGGCACTCGATTTATCTAACAACGAGCCGCTGAATGCCCGGGCAATGTATGAAGCTGGACAGTTGGAAGATCGCCAGAGTTATCTCAAAGGATTGATCAGCACGCTAGAAAATAAGATATATCCCTTAGACCTTGCCCAGAAGGTCGCCAAAATGGAGTTTGACAACGTATTATTGTGGTTTGCGCAATTTGTAATAGAACTCGTTGTCTGGAAAGCAGCGGGACAAAGACCATCGTGGGGAAATCTCGGTTCTGTTGATCCTGCGGTTCTATCTATGGATAGGTTGTGTGCGCTTTATGATAGAATTACCCATTACAGGAAAATATCAAGGGGAAGTGTCAATGAGCAGTTGGCTATGGAGGATCTGCTAATTTCTTTACAGAAAGTTACAGAACGGCACGGAATGGTACAGAACGCAAAGCAATAGCTTTTAGTTTCAACTCAGAGGCTACTTTGACCCATCCTTTAAGCTGAGCAAGTAATCAAGGTTCATAAATTTTTTAGTTGAGCAAATAAAATGGCAGACCATAAGTCGAGTGTAGATAAGCCAGAGAATACAGTAAACAACAAGCTTGAGAGCAGTGAGGCCGCTCATAACGGGAAAGCCTCTAATGGTGCTGCTCAGCGACCTTCAGTAGTTCCTTTGATCTATGCTGATAAGGGCAGCCTTCACAAAGCCTATATGCCATTTTTTAAAGGGGGAGGTTTGTTTATTCCCACCGTCAAAAACTATCCGATGAATGATGAGGTATTTCTTCTGGTGACGTTGCCAGGTTCAAAAAACGCGCTTCCGGTTCCGGGGAAGGTGATGTGGATTACGCCGTTGGGAGCAGCAGACGGTATGAA
>JAIBDK010000010.1 GCA_024679435.1 Gammaproteobacteria bacterium
ATCTTTCGCTTCCGTTCCACCATACTTGGAAGACAACACTTTCGTCATCGCCGCTGTCAGTGTGGTCTTACCGTGATCTACGTGACCTATCGTTCCCACGTTAACGTGGGGCTTCGTTCTCTCAAATTTCTCTTTAGACATTGTTATCTCCCAAAAAAACGCTTACATCTAATAAATAGTTAATTCTTGCACCTGAACAATCAGGCAGCATTCCTGATTGCACCAGTAACATTCTCTGGAACTGGCGCATATTTTTTAAATTCCATCGTATAGTTAGCCCTGCCCTGGGTCGCCGACCGCAAGGATGTGGAATAACCAAACATTTCCGACAAAGGCACTTCAGCCTTCACGACCTTTCCACTCGGCGTATCATCCATTTGGTGGATCAAACCACGTCTTGAACTTAGGTCCCCGTTTACGCTGCCCATGTACTCTTCTGGAGAAACAACTTCCACGGCCATCATTGGCTCAAGCAACACAGGTTTCGCATTTTTTGCACCCTCACGGAAAGCCATGCTGCCTGCCGCCTTGAATGCATGTTCGGAAGAATCCACATCATGATATGAGCCGTAGTAAAGCGTTGCCTTGATATCAATCATCGGATAACCCGCAACCACACCAGACTGCATCGCATCCCGAATACCTTTATCAACAGCAGGGATATATTCGCGAGGCACGACACCACTTTTAATATCGTCTACAAATTCGTATCCGTCACCGAGCTCCTGAGGCTCAAGTCTGATAAAAACATGACCAAACTGACCACGTCCACCCGTTTGTTTGGCATATTTGTACTCTTGCTCGACCACCCTGGTAATTGTTTCGCGATAAGCAACCTGGGGCTTACCTATGTTCGCATCAACACTGAATTCACGCTTCAGTCGATCAATAATAATTTCAAGGTGCAGTTCACCCATACCGGAAATGATAGTCTGGCCAGACTCCTCATCGGAATAAACACGAAAAGAAGGATCTTCCTGGGCAAGCTTGCCCAGCGCAATCCCAAGCTTCTCCTGATCCGTCTGAGTTCGGGGCTCTACAGCCTGAGAAATAACAGGTTCCGGAAACTCCATTCTCTCAAGCACAACTACCGAATTCAGGGCACACAGCGTATCGCCTGTGGTGATACTCTTAAGCCCGACCGCCGCGGCAATATCTCCCGCACGAACCTCTTTAATATCTTCACGGTCGTTAGAATGCATTTGCAGTATTCGACCAATTCTTTCTTTCTTACCCTTAACGGAATTAAGCACAGTGTCACCCGCTTTAATTGAACCCGAATAAACCCGAAAGAAAACCAGCTGCCCAAAAAATGGATCTGACATTATCTTGAAGGCAAGAGCAGAAAAAGGTTCTTTATCATCGGACTCACGAAACACTTCGGTTTCACCGTCTTCTGCCAGACCATTAATTGCGGGAACATCCAGGGGGCTGGGCATATAATCAACTACCGCATCCAGCATCGCCTGAACACCCTTATTCTTAAAAGCCGATCCGCAAAATACAGGAATCAGCTCATTATTAAGAGTCCGAATGCGAATTCCCTGCTTGATCTGATCTTCACTAAGATCGCCATCTTCAAAGAAGCGGTTCATCAACTCATCATTTGCTTCCGCTGCGGCCTCAATCAATGCCGAACGATATTCAGCGCACTGCTCAGCTAAATCCGCAGGAATGTCCTGATACTCGAACTCGACACCCATATTGTCTTCGCTCCAGTAGATCGCTTTCATTTTAACAAGGTCAACAACCCCACGAAAATTTTCTTCTGAGCCAATATTGATCTGCATAACCACGGGATTAGCACCCAGCCTGGATTTGATCTGATCAACAACCCGAACAAAATCTGCCCCGGTGCGATCCATTTTGTTGACGAACGCCATTCTCGGGACGTTATATTTATTGGCCTGGCGCCAAACGGTCTCAGACTGCGGCTCAACGCCGCCTACCGCACAAAATACCGCCACCGCACCATCCAGAACCCGAAGCGAACGCTCCACCTCAATGGTGAAATCAACGTGGCCTGGAGTATCGATTATATTGATTCGATGCTCAGACAGACTTTTGTCCATCCCGGACCAGAAACATGTCGTTGCAGCAGAAGTAATAGTAATTCCCCTCTCCTGCTCCTGCTCCATCCAGTCCATCACAGCATTACCGTCGTGTACTTCTCCAACTTTGTGGGAAATGCCGGTATAAAAAAGCACGCGCTCCGTGGTCGTCGTCTTACCCGCATCAATGTGGGCCATGATGCCGATATTGCGATAACGTTCGAGTGGAGTTGAGCGCGCCATTTTCAGGTAGATTCAGGTAGAAATATTTTCGGAATTAAAATAAATATCAGCGAAATCAGAAACGATAATGAGAAAACGCTTTATTAGCTTCCGCCATCTTGTGCGTGTCTTCACGTTTTTTAACCGCGCTGCCGCGCTCTTCTGATGCATCCATCAACTCACCAGCAAGGCGGGCGGTCATGGACTTTTCATTTCTCTTGCGAGAAGCATCAACCACCCAACGCATAGCCAATGCCATCTGGCGGTTTGGCCGGACTTCAACAGGAACCTGGTAAGTAGCGCCACCTACCCGTCGGCTTTTAACTTCCACTCCGGGACTAACATTCTCCAGCGCTTCATTAAAAATTCCAACCGGATCGTCTTTACCGCGTTCCTTAATGATATCCAACGCCCCATACATGATCTTTTCTGCGATGGACTTCTTGCCATCCAGCATCATGATGTTGATAAATTTTGCAATTGTTTGATCCTTATATTTTGGATCAGGCAAAATTCTTCGTTTCGGTACTTCTCTTCTTCTTGGCATTGCTTAAGTTTCTTTCCAAATTTATTTCGCCTGCTTCCAGGAAACAGACAGTTTCGCCAACGATCCACAGGGCGAAATCATTCACCCACACTCTCGTAAAGGCTCAACACCAGCTTAACTGGCAACAAAAAATTCCGGTTATCCCATAATAATACGCTCCACTGAATTTAGAACTGCATTCAGAAGAGCCAACCCCCCTCGGGAATAACCAAAGGTTCGGGAGTTTAGGGTTTGGCAGTATCGTTCAGCTCCGAACCTGAGTTCGACTTGCTGCAGCCTACTGCTCCGGGCTTAAACTCAGCCCATTAATTTTTCATTAACGCCTTGTCCGGAAAATTTCCCGGGCACTAATCCCTGAAACGAATTCCTAGGATTTAGGTCGCTTGGCACCATATTTTGAACGGCCCTGACGTCTATCTGAGACACCAGAAGTATCGAGCGCACCGCGCACAGTGTGGTAACGAACACCCGGAAGATCTTTAACTCTTCCCCCTCTAAGCAAGACCACTGAGTGCTCCTGTAGGTTGTGTCCTTCACCACCAATGTAGGTAGTTACTTCGAAACCGTTGGTTAACCTTACACGTGCTACTTTTCGCAGCGCAGAGTTAGGCTTTTTCGGTGTAGTTGTATAAACACGGGTACAAACACCACGCTTTTGCGGACAAGCCTGCAGTGCAGGGACGTTCGACTTCTTGACCTGTTTTTGACGTGGTTTTCGGACCAGCTGGTTTAGTGTGGGCATTCGCTCAAATATTCCAAATTATTTATACCGTACTCCCGACCAATTTTTACGAAAAACCAGAAAACTCAACGAATTTCCTTTATTCCCAAGGGTCGGGGGGCGGCGATTTTATTCCGTGGGGCAGTCACTGTCAAGGGGGATAATCCTCTTAATTCAGCGCTGCCCTCACATCACTTTTTACTCCGACGCTGCAGACGCCGGATTGTCATCAATAACAATTTCATTGAGATCTCCAACCTGTTCACCGGAACCCCCTAAAAGGTCCTCAAGCTCTTGATTTTTAGAGATATCTTCCAATCGCGCTCGCTTTCTCTCTTCATGAAACGCAAGACCGGTGCCGGCGGGGATAAGTCGACCGACAATGACGTTTTCCTTCAGCCCGCGCAACCGGTCAATCTTTCCGTTTACCGAAGCATTGGTTAACACCCGCGTAGTTTCCTGGAAAGACGCAGCAGAAATGAATGATTCCGTAGTTAATGAAGCCTTGGTGATACCCAGCAGGACAGGCTCATAAGTAACCAGATTCTTACCTTCTTCAGCCAATTGATCGTTGGTTGCAAGCACAGCAGACTTTTCAGCCTGTTCACCCGGCAGAAATGGGCTGTCACCAACACCGACAATCTGAACCTTCCGCAGCATTTGTCGAACAATAACTTCAATATGCTTATCGTTGATTTTTACGCCCTGAAGCTGATATACATCCTGAACTTCGTTGACAATATAGTCGGCAAGCGCTTCAACACCTCGATATTCAAGAATGTCACTGGCCAGTGGCGGACCTTCTACAACAACTTCACCACGCTCAACAGTCTCACCTTCAAACACATTAATACGTCGTGTTTTCGGGATCAGATTGCTGTTGGATTCCCCATCGGGGCTGGTGATAACCAAACGATGTTTGCTTTTGGTTTCCTTGCCGAATGAAATTACACCAGAAGCCTCTGCGAGAATAGCGGGCTCTTTAGGCTTACGGGCTTCAAACAATTCCGCAACACGAGGCAGTCCACCGGTGATATCCCGGGTCTTGGAAGATTCCTGAGGAATTCTCGCAATAACATCACCACGGTGAATTTCCTGACCGTTAGCAAGCATAACAATGGCCTCAGGAGGAAGCTGATAACGCGCATCCACATCTGTTCCGGGAATTTTAACCGGGTCACCATTCTTATCCAGAAGACTGATAGTAGGCTTGATGTCCAGCGCGCTGCCGCGACGGCGCTGAGGATCGAGAACCACATAGGTACTCTTTCCGGTCAGATCATCGGTTTGCATGTTAACCGTTACACCCTCTTCCATATCGGCGAATACAACCTTACCCGCTACCTCAGTGATGATCGGATGAGTGTGCGGATCCCAGACTGCAACGATATCGCCGATATCTACTTCAGACCCCTGGTTAACGCTTAACACCGCACCATATGGCAACTTATGACGCTCGCGATCACGGCCCTGATCATCCTGAACCACGAGTTCAGAAGAACGGGTAACAACAACCTGCTTGCCATCAGTATTCTCAACCAGTTTCGCACCTTTTAGCATGATACGACCCTTGTTCTTAAGCTCAACGTTACTGGTAACAGAAGAGCCCGATGCGGCACCACCAATATGGAAAGTACGCATAGTTAGCTGGGTACCCGGCTCACCGATTGACTGTGCGGCGATAACACCAACGGCCTCACCGATATTAATCGGATGCCCGCGACCCAGATCACGCCCGTAACACTTGGTGCAGACGCCATGACGCACTTCGCAGGTAACCGCAGACCGCACCACAACCTCGTGAACGTTGGCTTTCTCTACCAGCTTAACCAGGTGCTCATCGATCATCTGATCGCGGGAAACGATTACTTCGTTGCTTTCCGGATCAATAATATCATCAACCACATAACGGCCAAGGATTCGATCGATCAGCGGAACAACCACTTCGCCACCCTGAACCTGAGCTTCGCGAAGCAGACCACGTTGAGTACCGCAATCTTCGCTGGTAATGACCAAATCCTGACAAACATCAACAAGACGACGAGTCAAATAACCCGAGTTAGCGGTCTTAAGCGCTGTATCCGCCAAACCTTTCCGTGCGCCGTGAGTAGAGATAAAGTACTGAAGTACGTTCAAGCCTTCACGGAAATTCGCAGTAATTGGAGTCTCAATTATAGATCCATCCGGTTTAGCCATCAGGCCTCGCATACCGGCAAGCTGACGAATCTGGGCATGAGAACCACGAGCACCGGAATCCGCCATCATATAAATTGAATTAAATGATTCCTGCTGAACTTTTTCACCGGTCTTAGTGGTGACAGTTTCAACACCCAACTCGGACATCATGGTTTCAGCAACCTGCTCACTGGTACGTGTCCAGATATCGATAACCTTATTGTATCGCTCACCATCAGTTAATAAACCGGCGTTGAACTGCTCCTGAATTTCGACAACCTCTTTTTGGGCAATTTCCAACGTTTTGGCTTTACTGTGAGGAATCACCATATCATCGATTCCAATGGAAACCCCGGCAAGAGCCGCCATCTTAAAACCGGTGTACATCAGCTGATCCGCAAAAACCACGGTGTCTTTAAGGCCCGCTTCTCGGTAGGAGACATTAATCAATTCAGAGATGGTTTTCTTTTTCATCGGTCGGTCAACCAGACTGAAATCCAGTTTGGTTGGCAAAATTTCAGAAAGAAGTGCCCTCCCTGCAGTGGTATCAATGACTTCGGTTTCACCCGTAGGCTCACCTGAATCGTTATAAACCGGCAATCGGACTTTGATTCGAGCATGAAGGTGGACCTGATGCGTCTCCAGTGCTCGGCGAATTTCGTTTCTGTCAGAAAAATAACAACCCGTCCCTTCAGCATCGGCACTTTCTCTGGTCATGTAGTAAAGACCAAGAACAATATCCTGCGAAGGAACGATAATAGGTTCGCCGTTTGCAGGAGACAGAATGTTGTTAGTTGACATCATCAGGGCACGAGCTTCGAGTTGTGCCTCGATAGACAACGGCACGTGGACCGCCATCTGATCACCGTCAAAATCCGCATTGTAAGGAGTACATACCAGCGGGTGCAACTGAATCGCCTTACCTTCAATGAGAACAGGTTCAAATGCCTGGATACCCAGTCTGTGGAGCGTTGGTGCACGGTTGAGCATAACCGGGTGCTCTCGAATAACTTCTTCAAGAATATCCCAGACTTCTGCGCTCTCAGTCTCCACCATCTTTTTAGCCTGCTTAATAGTCGCAGCAAGGCCACGCAATTCAAGTTTGCTGAAGATAAAAGGTTTGAACAACTCAAGCGCCATCTTTTTAGGCAAGCCACACTGATGCAGCTTCAAGGTAGGGCCAACAACGATGACAGAACGACCCGAATAGTCAACTCTTTTACCAAGCAAGTTTTGACGGAAACGACCCTGCTTTCCCTTGATCATGTCTGAAATCGACTTAAGCTGGCGTTTATTGGCACCGGTAATCGCTTTGCCTCGACGACCGTTGTCTAGCATCGCATCTACTGCTTCCTGAAGCATACGTTTTTCATTACGAACAATCAGGTCAGGGGCATTCAGATCCAGAAGACGCTTCAATCGATTGTTTCGATTGATAACCCGCCGGTAAAGATCATTAAGATCGGATGTCGCAAATCGGCCTCCTTCCAGAGGCACAAGAGGACGCAGATCCGGCGGAAGAACCGGCAGCACATCCATAATCATCCATGCAGGATTATTGCCTGAGCTAATAAATGCCTCAATGACTTTAAGTCGACTGGTAAATTTTTTAATCTTAGTTTCGGATTTTGTTGCGTCCAGCTCTTCCCGCAACAACCCAGCTTCCTCTTCCAGATCAATTTCCTTAAGTAGTGCACGAATCGCTTCGGCACCCATCCCTGCTTCGAATTCATCACCAAACGTTTCGATGGCTTCGAGGTAAGACTCTTCTGTCAAGAGACCGCCGCGTTCAAAATCGGTTATGCCGGGATCAATGATTACGTAGGCTTCAAAATACAGCACCCGCTCCATTTCACGAACGGTCATATCGAGCAACAAACCCAGTCTTGAAGGTAAAGATTTCAGAAACCAGATATGCGCGCAAGGTGCGGCCAGTTCGATGTGGCCCATTCGTTCTCGACGAACTTTGGACAAAGTAACTTCAACGCCGCACTTTTCACAAATAACCCCGCGATGCTTAAGGCGCTTATATTTTCCGCACAGACATTCGTAATCACTAACCGGCCCGAACAGTTTTGCACAGAATAAACCATCACGCTCCGGCCTGAAGGTGCGATAGTTAATGGTTTCAGGTTTTTTGACTTCACCAAAAGACCATGACCGGATTTTTTCCGGGGATGCTATGCTGACCCTAATGGAGTCAAAATCTTCTACGGTATCTGTTTGTTTGAAAAGATTGAAAATATCTCTCATGTTTTGCTGCCTCTATTTAGCTGTCGCTTAAGTGCGATAATGTCGCAATACTGCTGCAATAATGTTTCGCTATGTTGAAAATGGCTAGTGGTGATCCAGCTTGAGCTCAAGGTTCAAACCAAGGGCACGAATTTCCTTGACTAAAACGTTGAAAGACTCAGGCATTCCCGCGTCCATACCATGATCACCACGAACGATGTTTTCATAGATTTTGGAACGACCAACCACGTCATCGGATTTAACCGTCAACATTTCCTGCAAAGTGTAAGACGCGCCATAAGCTTCAAGCGCCCAAACTTCCATCTCACCGAAACGTTGCCCACCAAACTGCGCTTTACCACCCAGGGGTTGCTGGGTAATAAGGCTGTAGGGCCCGGTTGATCTAGCATGCATTTTGTCATCGACCAGATGATTCAACTTGAGAATATACATATAACCGCAAGTTACCGGGCGATCAAATGCTTCGCCGGTTCTACCATCGTACAAAGTGGTTTGCCCGCTGTCCGGAATACCTGCCAGCTTCAACATCCCCTTGATTTCACTTTCCTGAGCTCCATCAAAAACCGGAGTTGCCATTGGCACACCTGAACGCAGATTTTTAGCAAGTTCGAGCACCTCGCTATCACTAAAATCATTGAGGGATTCCTTCTTGCCACTGGTGTTATAGACTTTTTCCAGGTACTTGCGAATCTGTTCGACCTGCTTATTCTTCCGAAGCATGTCCTCAATCTGCGCACCAATCTTTTTAGCTGCCCATCCGAGATGGGTTTCCAGAACCTGCCCGACGTTCATACGAGAGGGCACACCAAGCGGATTTAGGCAAATATCAACCGACGTACCGTCTTCCATGTATGGCATATCTTCCACAGGAACAATCTTGGAAATGACACCCTTGTTTCCATGACGACCCGCCATTTTATCACCGGGCTGCAAGCGGCGTTTTACCGCAACGAAGACCTTGACGATTTTAAGCACGCCCGGAGCAAGATCGTCGCCCATTTCAATTTTCTCGCGTTTCTCGTCAAAACGACGATCAAATTCCTTGCGCTGTTCTTCAAGCTGGTCACGAATTCTATCAATAGACTCGTTGGCTTCTTCATTTCGCAGACGTATTTCAAACCACTGCTTTCTGGTCAGCTCAGCCAGATAATCATTGGTTACTTTTTCACCCGCTTTAAGACCATTTGGACCACCCTCCGCAATATGATTGTGGAGCAGTTTCTCGATTCGCGAGTAGGCATCCTGTTCAACAATTCTAAGCTGATCGTCAAGGTTTTTTCGAACGGTATCCAACTCCTCATCATCGTTGGCAGTTGCCCGAGCATCCTTAGGCAAACCTTCACGAGTAAACACCTGAACATCAATAACCGTCCCCTTCATACCCGTAGGCATGCGCAGGGAAGTATCTTTTACATCAGACGCTTTTTCACCAAATATTGCACGCAGGAGTTTTTCTTCCGGCGTCAGCTGTGTTTCACCTTTGGGGGTAATCTTGCCAACCAGAATATCACCCGGCTCGGTTTCAGCACCGATATAAACGATACCTGATTCATCCAGCTTGGAAAGTGCACCTTCGCCGACATTTGGAATATCTCTGCTGATTTCCTCAGACCCCAGCTTGGTGTCCCGGGCAACACAGGAAAGCTCTTCGATATGGATAGAAGTATAGACCTCATCCTTTACCAAACGCTCAGATATCAGAATCGAATCCTCGAAGTTATATCCATTCCAGGGCATGAAAGCAATCAGCGCATTCTTGCCCAATGCCAACTCACCCATATCGGTAGAGGGTCCGTCTGCAAGCACATCGCCACGAGAAACGGAATCACCCATCTTGACCAGTGGGCGCTGGTTAATGGTGGTATTCTGGTTGGAACGCTGGTATTTGGTCAGGTTATAAATATCAACGCCTGGCTCACCCTCAATTTCTTCATCATCGTTGGCGCGAACCACGATTCTAGAAGCGTCAACAGAGTCAACAAGACCGCCTCTCTTTGCAATAACCGTCACACCGGAATCAACAGCTACCGTTCTTTCCATTCCGGTCCCGACCAAAGGCTTTTCACTTCGTAAAACAGGAACCGCCTGACGCTGCATGTTTGCACCCATCAGCGCCCGGTTCGCATCGTCATGTTCCAGAAAAGGAACTAATGAAGCCGCAACCGACACAATCTGCTGTGGAGCAACGTCGATGTAGTCAATCTGATCCGGGGTAGAGAGAGAAAATTCGTTTTTATGGCGGCAAGAAACCAGTTCGTCGGTGAATTTACCGCCGCCGTCTACTTCCGCATTGGCCTGAGCAATTACAAATTTGTGCTCTTCAATGGCAGACAGGTAATCAACCTTGTCAGTCAATTTCCCTTTAACAACTTTTCGATAAGGAGTTTCAAGAAAACCATATTCATTGGTTTTTGCAAAACAAGCCAGCGAGTTGATCAGTCCGATATTCGGCCCTTCAGGAGTCTCAATAGGACATACCCGACCATAGTGAGTTGGATGCACATCACGAACTTCAAAACCCGCTCGCTCACGAGTCAAACCGCCTGGGCCAAGTGCCGAGACACGACGCTTGTGGGTAACCTCAGACAACGGATTGGTCTGATCCATGAACTGAGACAACTGACTGGAACCAAAAAACTCGCGAACAACCGCAGCGACAGGTTTGGCGTTGATCAAATCCTGAGGCGTGAGATTTTCACTTTCAACCAGATTGAGACGCTCTTTAACTGCACGCTCGACTCGAACCAGACCGATGCGAAACTGATTTTCAACCAGTTCACCCACAGAACGGACACGCCGGTTACCAAGGTTATCGATATCGTCAATTTCACCTTTACCGTTTTTTAGAGAAACAATCTTTCTCATGACGTCAACGACGTCCTGCTTACTCAAAGTACCCGGGCCTTCATCACTTTCTCTTCCCAGTCGGCGATTCAGCTTCATACGACCAACGGCGGAAAGATCGTATCTTTCATGATTAAAGAACAGGTTACCGAACAATGCCGCAGAGGCCTCTTTTGTCGGTGGCTCTCCGGGGCGCATCATCCGATAAATTTCGACCTGCGCTTCTTCTTCGGAACGAGACGGATCGATTCGCAAGGTCTCAGAAATAAACGGTCCACAATCGATATCGTTAGTGTAAATTGTTTCGATTTGCTGAATTTCATTTTCTCTAAGCGTTTCCAGCAACTCTTCAGTAATGATCTGATTTGCTTCTAGTAGCAATTCCCCGGTTTCAACATCAATAATGTCTTTAGCGAGAGTCCGACCAATAATAAATTCCTGAGGAACCTGGATTTCGCTGATCCCGGCTTCTTCGAGTTGTCTAATATGACGAGTGGTAATTCGCTTTTCAGCTTCTACCAGCACTTTACCTTTGGCGCCTTTTAGATCGAAGTCCAGTCTCTGGCCACGCATCCTTTCAGGCACTAGCTCTAAACTTGCACTATCCGCAGAAAGCGTGATTGTATCGTTCTCAAAAAACATGGCCAGCATTTCTTCACTACTGTAACCTAGCGCCCGCAACATAATAGTTGCAGGAAGTTTTCTTCTTCGATCGATTCGAATATACAGCAGATCCTTGGGATCAAACTCCATATCCAACCATGAACCACGGTAAGGAATAACTCTGGCAGAAAACAACAGCTTTCTTGAAGCATGCGTTTTCCCGCCGTCATGATCAAAAATTACACCCGGTGACCTGTGTAACTGAGATACGATTACCCTCTCTGTCCCGTTGATGACGAAGGTACCGTTATCAGTCATTAATGGCATATCGCCAAGATAGACTTCCTGCTCGATAATATCCTTGGGCTTCTTGCCACTACCACTTTTGTTAAATATAACAAGGCGCATAACAACGCGGAGCGGACAGGAATAGACCAAGCCACGCTGTTGACATTCAACAACGTCAAAACGAGGTTTCTCCAAGCGATAACTGACAAAATCCAGTATGACACTCCCATTGTAGCTTTCAATGGGGAAGACGGATTTAAATGCAGCCTGAATACCCTGATCTATCCGCTGTTCCGGAGGGGTTGTTGCCTGCAAATACTTCCGATATGACTCTTTTTGTGTGGCTAACAGGTATGGAACCTGGTAGTCGTCGGAACGTTTACTAAAATTCTTTCGAATGCGTTTCTTTTCAGTAAATGAATAGCCCATGTTTAGCCTCTATGACAGATCACCTGGTCAACTTCACGGATACCGGACAGTGCAAAAGCACAAGTACTCCGAAAAGCAAAAATAAATTTGCGCACCTTAAACACGCAATGGCGGGTCGACATCTCTGCCGACCCGCACAATGCCCAAAACTCCGGGCAGAATCCAAACTTACTTGAGTTCGACGGTACCGCCGGCTTCCTCAATCTGCTTCTGGAAATCTTCTGCTTCTGCTTTCGCAATCCCTTCTTTAACAGGGGCAGGTGCACCTTCAACTAAATCTTTGGCTTCTTTCAGACCAAGACCAGTGATAGCACGAACTGCTTTAATCACGCCGACTTTCTTGTCGCCAAAACCTGTAAGGATTACGTCAAACTCGTCCTTTTCCTCTGCTGCTGCGGCGTCGCCACCACCAGCTGCCGGTGCCGCTACCGCTACTGCTGCTGCGGCTGAAACACCAAATTTCTCTTCCATATCCTTAATAAGTTCGGACAGATCGAGAACAGACATCCCGGCGATTGCGTCGAGAATTTCTTCTTTATTTAAAGCCATGGTAAAAGTTACTCCTGATAGCTAGACAAAATTAATGTAAAAAAATACGAATGGATATATAAAACAGTTACTGCGCCGCTTCCTTCGCCTCTGCGACCGCTGCCAGCGCTCGCACAGCCTTGGTAGGCACTTCGTTCAGAGTAGAAACAAACTTCTGGATAGGAGCCTGCATGGTTCCCATCAGTTTTGCGATCAACTCATCACGACCCGGAAGCACAGAAAGACTTTGAATCATTGCCTGATCCATGAAGTCGCCATTCATGGCGCCCGCAGTGATCTTCAAATTTTCATTGTCCTTTGCAAACCTGGACATAATTTTAGCAACAGCGACTGGGTCTTCTGATGCCGAAAATATGACCGGGCCCACAAAATGCTCAGTTAAGCACTCGAAATCTGAGTCCTTAATGACGCGCTTTGCAAGATTATTTTTAACAACCTTGATCCACACACCGGCATTACGCGCTTCTGTACGAAGGGCGGTTAACTGCTCAACATTTAATCCACGATACTCAGCCACAACACCAGCCTGGGCTGAAGCTATTGCTTCAGTCACCTCACTGATAACGGCTTTTTTCTGATCGAGACTTAAACTCATTAAGCACACTCCCAAATTAATGGTGTCCTGCATCAGGCCAATTCCTGACTTCGGGCCACCGTCTACGCCGGCCGCTTTTGTTCCGGGGTCAAACTCTCCCTTTCTAAAAACATTTAAAAGCTAAACGTCAGCTCACCTGCGGTCTTTGACAACACTCTCGCAAGACAAAAAACGGTCTTACGACAATGCCCCAAATAATTACTTGATCGCGTCAATTGAACCGCGATCAACCCTTACACCAGGCCCCATTGTGCTGGACAATGAAACCCGACGAATATATTGCCCTTTAGCCGAAGCCGGCTTGGCTTTGATCAGCGCAGAAACCAGTGAATTCAGATTCTCTTGAAGATCGTCTGGAGAAAACGAAGCCTTGCCAATCGGGCAATGGATAACACCGGCCTTGTCAATTCTGAACTGCACCTGCCCCGATTTCGCATCGCGAACTGCACTGGTTACGTCTGTGGTAACGGTGCCGACTTTAGGGTTTGGCATAATACCCCGGGGACCCAGAATTTGACCCAGCTGACCCACAACACGCATGGTGTCTGGTGTAGCGATACAGAGATCAAAATCAATTTCGCCTTTCTTTACCTTATCCGCCAGATCTTCAAGACCCACTATATCTGCACCTGCAGCTTTAGCTGCCTCCGCATTATCCCCATCTGCAAACACCGCAACCCGAACAGTCTTACCGGTGCCCTTGGGAAGCACGGTTGCTCCGCGAACATTCTGGTCTGACTTTCGAGCGTTTATTCCGAGAATGACGGCAACGTCAACAGATTCGTCAAATTTTACAGACGATAAATCTTTTACCAGTGAAAGCGCATCACTCAGGGGATACAGCTTTTCACGTTCTACTTTTTCACTTAAAGAGCGAATTCTTTTACCATTACCGGCCACTTACACACCCTCCGTTTCAATACCCATACTCCGGGCACTGCCCGCAATAATTTTAACTGCCTGATCCATATCATAGGAACTCAGATCGGGCTCCTTGATTTTTGCAATTTCCTCAAGCTGCGCACGAGTAACCGATCCGACCTTATCGCGATTGGGAACACCGCTTCCTTTGGCAATCCCGGCTGCCTTCTTCAATAAAATGGAGGCAGGGGGAGTCTTCTTAATATAAGTAAAACTCTTGTCCGCATAAACTGTAATAACCACAGGCACAGGCATACCTTTTTCAATATCCTGAGTTTCTGCATTAAACGCCTTGCAGAAATCCATAATGTTGACGCCATGCTGTCCTAATGCCGGGCCTACTGGTGGGCTAGGTTTCGCATCACCTGCGGGAACCTGAAGCTTTATGTAAGCATCAATTTTCTTAGCCATTTGCTAATTCCTCTTAAAAATGGGTGCAAACGCTTGCCGGGCAAGCTCCCCGTTAAAACCGCCTACCCTTTCTCGACTTGAGTAAAATCAAGCTCGACAGGAGTAGACCGCCCAAAAATTGTTACCGAAACTTTAAGTTTGGCTTTTTCAAAATTGGCATCTTCAACAGTGCCGTTAAAGTCCTGAAACGGACCTTCAATAATGCGCACAATTTCACCGGGCGCAAACGTAAATTTCATTTTTGGCTTGTCAGCACTATCAGAAACCTGCTGAATAATCTCATTGGCTTCCTTATCTGTAATTGGCACCGGACGATTATCAATTCCACCGATAAACCCTGCGACTCTGGGAACCCCTTTCACCAGATGCCAGGTTTCGTCCGTCATCTCCATTTGAACTAACACATAACCTGGGAAAAACTTTCTTTCACTGGTTCGCTTCTGGCCACCTTTCATCTCTACAACTTCTTCTGTGGGCACCAGAATTCGACCAAATGCTTCCTGCTTGCCAGCACGCTCAACGTGCTCTTCCAGAGCCTTCATTACGTGTTTTTCAAATCCTGAAAAAGCCTGAACCACGTACCAGCGCATATTCGGATTCTGATTGACTACCGGCTCCGCTGTTTCTTCAACAGCTTCCCCGTCAGCAGCAGAGTTAGTTTCGTTTTGACTCACCTGATCGTCGCGCACTCGCTTTTCTTCCACCTGATCTGCCGCCTCATCACCTGTTTGTACTTCAGTTTCGTCGCTCATATTCATATGTGCCTCTAATTACGTGCCTCGCACCCTCAGGATAACGTCATAAATCGCATAAAACGATATCGCGTCAAAAACCCACATTAACAAACCGAGAATAATAACCAGAACAATGACCATCAGGGTCACCTGAAGCGCTTCCTGTCTGGCAGGCCACACAACTTTCTGGCGCTCAACATTGGCGCTGCGCATAAATGACCAAGCGCTTTGGCCGACTTCCGTGGTAAAAACAAGAACAGCAGCCAGCAAAACCCCACCCACAACTATTCCTACCCGGCCAATCTGGATCAGGTCTTCAAAATAGTAGTATCCTGCAACCGAAGCGGCAACAAGGATTAAAGCGGCGACTATTTTTACTTTATCTATCACTATATCTTCTATGGATTATCTGTTACTTATTTAAAACCAGTCTCTGAAACGAATCATGTCCACGCTTAATCAAACACCGGCAAAACAGCAGATCCGATGGCAGGCCAGGAGGGAATCGAACCCCCAACCTGCGGTTTTGGAGACCGCCGCTCTGCCAATTGAGCTACTGGCCTTCGAACCGACTGATGAAACCAACAATGTTCCACAACAAACTAACTTTTTGAATTAAAACACCCATGAAACGATTTCGCATCAAGGGTGCTTTCCGAATCACTTAATCAGGTGGAACAGATTTATAACCCGCTCTGCCTGAAAGTTATTAATCAAGTGCTATAAATCTCCGTTATTCAATAATCTTGGAAACCACACCGGCACCAACGGTACGCCCACCTTCCCGTATCGCGAATCGAAGACCTTCTTCCATCGCAATCGGCGCAATC
>JAIBDK010000075.1 GCA_024679435.1 Gammaproteobacteria bacterium
CTCCAGAGAACGTTCCCGACTTTGTGTTAATGGATACCAACAACCAGCCGGTTGCTTTGAAGTTGCTGCGCGGAAATGTGGTGATGATCAATTTTTGGGCTACCTGGTGCCCGCCCTGTGTCGAAGAATTACCCTCTATTGATGCCCTTGGCAAATCATTTGCTGACAAGCCATTCAAAATCCTTGCCATCAACATGGGTGAAGACCGGGAATCCATCCTTTCTTTTCTTAATCGAGTTGGTTTTGAGCTCGACTTTCCATTACTCATTGATCCGGGCGCTAAAACAGCTGATCTCTATGCAGTCAAAACCCTGCCCGCAACGCTGCTGGTGAATCAGGATGGGACATTTGCATTCGGTGGTGTAGGTGCCAGAGAATGGAACAGCGAACAAGCCCGGAACGAAATTCTGCCTCTATTTGATTGACGCTGTCACTGAAACAACAAAATAATCTTGTGCCAATTGACTTCGTTATAAATTTTGGTGAAATCAGTGATATATTGCGTCATAATGACAGAACTACTTTACGGCATATTCGGTGGAACTTTTGACCCGATCCACAAGGGTCATCTGAACACCGTATCCTCGGTAAGGAAGCAATGCAATCTCGAAAGGGTTCATTTTATTCCTGCATCGATTCCTCCCCACAGGGACATCCCCGGTGCCACCGCCCAACAGCGTCTTGAAATGGTTACGATTGCAATTGCCGGCTATCCCGGCTTTGATGTTGATGACAGGGAGCTGCGACGCGACACCCCCTCCTACACGTTCGATACTGTAAAATCGCTACAAGAAGACAACCCCGGTCGAAACTACTGCTTTATTCTAGGCGTCGATGCTTTTGTTGGGCTTGAAAAATGGTATCGATGGCGCGATCTACTGGATCAGGTGCATTTTATAATCATGCAACGGCCGGGTTGGCAGGCACCCTCTCCCTTACCCATATGGTGGAGTGAAAGGCGAATGAGTGACTGCGATAAACTTCGCGACAAAGCCTGCGGTGGGATTGTTGAAATCGAAGTAGAGCCAAACCCGGTATCGGCTACCGAGATTCGCTATGGGGTTGCCAATAACGTAGACATCTCTCCCATGGTAACGGATGCCGTCCGGAACTATATTTGCAGTAATAATCTTTATCAGAACGAGTGAGTTTGAACCTTGAACACTAGAGTTAAGAATGGATCCGAAGAAGCCGTACAAATGTGTAAAACGGTCATCGCTTCCATGGAAGATGCCAAAGCCATCGACATTAAAAGTCTGGACGTCAGAAATCTTACCGATATCACCGACTATATGATCGTCGCTACCGGTACTTCCGACCGACATGTAAAGACTATTTCAGACCGCGTTCTCGAATTTATGACCAAACAGGGATGGAAGCCCTTAGGTCTTGAAGGTGACAATGCCAGAGAATGGATTCTGGTGGACTATGTCGATGTTGTTGTTCATATCATGCGCGAACAAACCCGCAAACACTATGATCTTGAAAGTCTATGGAATGAAACCTTCAGCGAACTCAACGAAGAGGTTGTTGTCGAGGTTTTTGAAAATGCGGCGGATGCTCCCCCTGTTGCCTGATCCTAAACTTGACACAAAATAATGCTGCGAATTTCGCTGATTGTTGTCGGGGAAAAAGTGCCAGACTGGGTCACCCAGGGCTATCAGGAATATGAGAAGCGCATCCGTGGACGTACCCGTCTAAGTCTGGTGGAAATCCCGGCGGGTAAGCGTGGCAAAAATGCCGACATCGCCCGTATTGTTCATACCGAAGAACAGAAAATCCGTGATCTTATTCCTGATCGGACCCGAATCATCGCGCTGGACCGAGTGGGAAAATCCTGCTCCACGTTGGAGCTTTCCGAACGAATGCAAAACTGGATCGATAGTGGAGATCAGGTTGCCCTTATTGTTGGGGGCCCGGAAGGTTTAAGCAAGGAATTTATCCGATCTGCTGACGAAATCTGGTCTTTGTCTCCCCTCACATTTGCCCACCCGCTGGTTCGGGTTTTGCTGGCTGAGCAGCTTTATCGTTGTCATTCAATTCTTGAAGGCGCGCCTTATCATCGATAGACCGAGCTAAAAAATAAGAACATTAACCAATATGAAACTAGTTCTGGCCTCGGCATCTCCCCGAAGAAAGCAGCTGCTCGATCTGTTCGGACTGACTTTCGACATTATTACCGCCGATGTTGATGAACGCCGTATTGACGAATCGCCCGCCGACATGACAATTCGACTGGCCGTACTGAAAGCACAGACTGTTTATGAAAGCGCCGGCCCGGATGTTCAGGTTCTCGGCGGAGACACCACTGTTGCACTGGGTAATACCGTGTTCGGCAAGCCTGCGAATCGTGATGAAGCCATAGAAATGCTAAACGTGCTCTCGGCAAGGACCCATAGCGTATTTTCTGCAGTTGCTCTGGCTCGGAGCGGTGGCTGTAACAGCCTGTTAAGTGAAACACGAGTCACCTTCAGAGAGCTCTCTGACGCTGACATAGCTGCTTACTGTGACTCCGGCGACCCCTATGACAAAGCAGGTGGTTATGGAATTCAGGGCGGGGCGGGGAGCTTTGTCACCGCTATTGCTGGAAGTTATAGTGGGGTCGTCGGATTACCGTTATGGCATACCCATCAATTATTGATGATGCCAAACGAATAATCGTTCAATTCATATCATCTAAAATCCACAGAGAAACGGTCGTGCGCGAAGAAATTCTGATTAATGTAACCCCTCAGGAAACCCGGGTTGCCACCGTAAAGAACGGAATGGTTCAAGAGCTTTATATCGAACGTGCCCGCAGTCGAGGGATTACTGGCAATATATATATCGGCGTCGTTGTTCGAGTGCTGCCGGGAATGCAGGCGGCATTCGTTGATATCGGGCTGGAAAGAACCGCTTTTCTGCACGCCAGAGACCTGTT
Organism: Gammaproteobacteria bacterium; assembly: GCA_024679435.1. Taxonomy (GTDB): domain Bacteria; phylum Pseudomonadota; class Gammaproteobacteria; order Arenicellales; family Poriferihabitantaceae; genus JAIBDK01. The sequence continues at coordinate 2,921 of JAIBDK010000075.1, forward strand.
GCCAAGAGATGATTCAGAAAACCATTATCAACAGAGTGATCCCGTAACCAGTATTTCGTCACTCTTAGCTGAAGGCCAGCGTGTTCGTGTTCAGGTTGTTAAGGATCCTTTGGGCAGCAAAGGTGCCCGGCTTACCGGCCAGATCAGTATTCCAGCGCGCAATATCGTATACCTTCCTGAGAGTCGTTATGTGGGAATATCCCAACGCATTCAGGGTCAGGAGCGACGAGCCGCTTTGCTGGAGGTGCTAAATAGCCAAATCGCCGAATCCGGCGTGAAAGGCGGGTTTATTCTGCGCACTGCCGGGGAAAATGCCACCCATGAAGAACTACGTTCAGAAATGCGGATACTTGATCGAGTCTGGGAAAATGTCACCCATCGCCAAAAAAAGTTAAAACCGCCTGCCCTGGTTCACCAGGATTTACCTTTGGCCACCCGAATCGTTCGTGATCTGGACTGGGAAAACATTGAGCGCGTCAGAATTGACTCTAGAGAAACCACAGAACATATTCTGGATTTCGTAACAGACCTGATACCCGAGGCCCTGGACAGAATCGAACACTATCCCGGAGAGCGCCCTATTTTTGACCTATATAGTGTTGAGGACGAAATTCAAAAGGCGCTACAACGCAAAGTACCGCTGGAGTCCGGCGGTTATTTAATCATCGATCAGACCGAGGCGATGACCACAATCGATATCAATACCGGTAGCTTCGTAGGCAGGCGTAATCTCGAAGAAACTATATTCAAGACGAACCTTGAAGCAACCTCTGCACTTGCGCGACAGCTCAGATTACGCAACATTGGTGGCATTGTGATTGTTGATTTTATTGATATGGCACTTTCTGAACACTCCGATCAGGTCATGCGCACTCTAAAAAGAGAGATTGAACGTGACAACAGCCGAACTCAGGTTAATGATATGACCTCTCTTGGCCTTGTAGAAATCACTCGCAAGCGAACTCGGGAGAGTCTGGAACAACAATTAACAGAATCCTGTCCTTCCTGTAACGGCCGGGGAATACAAAAATCCCCGGAAACTACTTGCTATGAAATCTTCAGAGAAATACTCCGTTCCGCCAGAGAGTTTGACACGGCCCAGTTGCTGGTAGTTGCCTCACAGGTCGTCATCGACATGCTCCTCGAAGAAGAGTCAACAGGCATTGCTGATCTCGAGGACTTTATTCAGCGTGAAATCAAACTTCAGGTCAATCCCGAGTTTCATCAGGAAAAGTATGATGTGGTTTTGATGTAAACAACCGGCTTCAACAATCGGTTTATAATCCGTGCTACTGTCCTTCCAATAACTTTAAGCAATAATCAGCTTGATACATTATGTTCCGCAGAATTCTCACCTTGATATGCACGTTCTCTCTGGTTTTTTTCAGCCTTCCGGGCCACACAGTTTCCGAGCATACTGAAATTTTGAATCGGTCGGAGTGGCCGCAGTACGAAAACGGAACGAATGTTCTCGCCCTCAAACAAATCACTGCTATCGTAGGCAGGTTTGAGGAAAATGATGAGGTCTCTTTGGAAATTCGTTATCCTGGTGGAGATGCTGGCCGTCACTGGGCAGAAACACTCTCCAAATGGTTCGTTACTTTCGGAATTCCCATTAAGTATCAAGAGTTATTGCCGGGCTCCGGGTCGGTGAACTCACTGGTCATTGCCATCATTGATAGACGATAATACGTCAATGGAGTATAACAAATTGAAAACTACCCACCTACTTTTAGCGGTCACATTGATCTTTTTGGCCGGATCCGACAATCACAGTTTCGCCGATGGTCAATCTGACTTTGAAGCCAGTTGCACCGCCTGCCACGGATTTGGAATCGCCGGCGCACCAAAAGTGGGTGACAAAGAAAATTGGGCCCCACGAATCGAACGGGGCATGGCAACACTTTACAGCAACGCAATTAATGGGTTTAGTGGCAACTCCGGGTACATGCCGGCCAAGGGCGGGTTTTCCAACCTGTCTGATGAGCAAATCGAAGCCATTGTCGACTATATGGTAGAACAAAGCCGGTAATTTCAGACCGATGATTGTTGGCCGCTATGCTCCCAGTCCAACCGGCCCGCTTCACTATGGCAACCTGAGAACTGCGCTTATCTGCTGGCTTCAGGTTAGATTAGCCGGTGGAAAATTTATTCTGCGTATCGACGACCTCGATCAACAACGCAACAAAGCCGGCTCTGTGGAAAGCATCACTTCAGATCTCAATTGGCTCGGCATTGACTGGGATGTCGGACCAAATGTTTGTTCCAGCAATAATAAATACCAGCAAAGCCATAGGACGACGCTCTACTATGATGCATTTAAGACCCTTGAAGAAAAGGGGCTTGTTTATCCCTGTTCGTGTTCCCGAAAGGATATTGCTCTGGCGGCAAGCGCACCTCATGCTGACGACTATCTGGGCATATACCCTGGAACCTGTCGACCGCAGACCGATACTAACAAACCTACCTTGACACAAGCCAAATCAGTGAACTGTGCCTGGCGATTTACCGTTAAACATAAAACCATCAAGTTTACGGATCAAGTTTGTGGCGAATATACCCAGCAGCTGGGCTCTGAGGTCGGTGATTTTGTGGTTAAACGCAAAGACGGGGTGATTGCATATCAACTTGCAACAGTGGTTGACGATGGTCTTATGGAAGTAACAGACGTCGTCAGAGGCGCAGATCTCATCGATTCAGCTCCGCGACAAATTGCTCTGTTCGAAGCACTCGGCTTTAGTCCACCCCGTTTCTGGCATGTGCCACTGATGACCGATAATCAAGGTAACAAAATGTCAAAGCGGGAAGACCCGGAATCCATTTCCCGATGGCGTAGCCAGGGCAAAACCGCAGAGCAACTGGTGGGTCATCTGGCAAGATCCGCGGGTTTAATTGAAACCAACGACGCGATTTCCTGCAAGAATCTTTTAGCCGCGCTGAATACAGAAGGTTTTCGTCAACAACTACGGACACAAACTTAACCAATAAACAGTCGGCTAAAACTCTCCCGCCAACGTCTGTTTAAAACGGCCAGTGACGGAATTCAAAAAACCCTTTAAGCGCCTTAACGAGATACTCCTGATCTTTGGCACCAGCCAGTTCCCTGATAGAGTGCATACCAAGCTGGGGGACACCGATATCAACTGTGCGGACACCAAGCCGGGTAGCGGTTATCGGCCCGATCGTTGAACCACAGCCCATATCTGTGCGCACGACCACAACCTGACAGGGAACCTTAGCGCCATCACACACCGACCGAAATACCGCCTCTGTTTCACTGTTGGTAGCATAACGCTGATTATTATTAACTTTTATTACCGGACCATTGTTGATCAGTGGTTGATGAGCAGGTTCGTGTACTTCCGGATAGTTGGGGTGAACACCATGAGCATTGTCTGCCGAAACCAGCATGGAGTGACTAATAGCTTGCTGAAAGCTTTCTTCATCACCACAAATTCGACTGAGCACGGAATGGAGGAACGGCCCCTCTGCGCCACTTGTAGAGCTGCTCCCTACTTCTTCGTGATCGTTAAGGACCACAACGTAATTTCCTTTTTTACGCGTTTTCAATAATGCCTCTATAGCACCATGGCAGCTTAACAGGTTATCCAGCCTGGCTGAAGCAACAAAGTCCTGTTCCAGCCCTATCAACGCCGGCGGCTGATGATCGTACAGAGAAAGTTCAAACGAAAGAATTTTTACTGGTCCTAACCTGGGGTGCTGCGATTTTATCCAGCCCGAAAGGATGTCATCAAACTTGCGGACAGCCTTATCTGTTCGGCATAAAACAGGGGGTATATGTTGTTGCTTATTTATGCTCTTATTATCGTTAACGTTACGATCAAGATGAATGGCGAGACTGGGAATAAATGCGACTGGCTCAGTTACGTTCAACAACAAATTTTTGATTGCACCTGACTTTGTTCTTACAGTAACCCTGCCGGCCAGGGCTAAATCACGATCGAACCACGGGTTAAGTAACACGCCACCGTAAACCTCAACACCGAGTTTCGCATAGCCGTTATTGCAGGTTATCGCATTTGGCTTTATCTTGAGACACGGGCTGTCTGTATGAGCACCAATCATCCGAAAGCCATTCTTTGATGCTGAGCCGGACCAATGAAAAGCAACCAGCGACGAACCATTTCGCACGACATAATATTTCCCCGGAGACAGTGTTGACCATGAATCAGATTCGCCCAGCAACGTGTACCCGGCCGTTTTCAGTCGGGCGGATAGCTGAGCAACCGCATGAAAGGGGGTCGGAGATGCTCCCAAAAACTGAAGCAGTGAATCTATGGCTTTGGACATGAGAAATTCGAGTGATCAATTAAGAGGCGATAGTAACCAATATGATTGCCGTTGTCTGTTTCTTCCTATACGAGTCAAAACAACATTAGTCAGAACTAACCAGGGCAATTTAATTGCCAGCAGGGTCCGTGTGCAGCTGAGTCAAGCCGAACCGCCGTGAGCTTTCCTCCCCAAACACAACCACTGTCCAGACTAATCAGGTTGCGCTCCTGAAAATAGCCCAGAGAAGACCAGTGACCGAAAATAATACGCCAGCTTTTACACTTCAATTCTGGATGCTCGTACCAGGGGTAAAGTCGTTTCGGCTGACTCCCCGGGCGCCCTTTCTGAGTAAAATTCAGATTAGCATTCTTGTCACAATACCGCATTCGGGTAAGCGAATTTATAATAAACCGATAGCGCTCCCAGCCCGTTAATTTTTCAGTCCATTTGACAGGTTTCCGACCATACATATTTTTAAGCAATGCGCGGTAATCATCTCCCTGCAAAACAGCCTGAACCTCACTCGCATACTTTTGAACCTGTTTCCCTGACCATCCGGGATATACCCCAGCATGAACCATTATGGTTTTCATTTCCTTATCGGCATGAACTAACGGTTGGTGACGAAGCCAGTGCAACAGCTCATCTCTGTCACAAGCCCTTAATATAGCTTTAACCGTATCCCCAGTGCGCGGCCGTCTTATTTTCTCAGCGACAGACAAGAGGTGCAGATCGTGATTTCCCAACACCGTAATTGCGCTGCTACCCAGTTGTTTAACCAGTCGCAAGGCCTGAAGAGAATCGGGGCCACGATTAACGATGTCACCACACACCCAGACCCGGTCCGTCTCAGGATCAAAATCAATTTTTTCCAGCAACTCTTCAAAAGAAAGCGCACACCCCTGAATATCACCAATTGCATAAACTGCCATGCTGCAAGTTAGTCTTCCAGCAACAGATCTATCAAGGCGTCATCAGATGACTCATTATCAGGTTTCGGTGGGTTTCCATCGTAAACCTGGCTCAGCCGCTGCTGGCGGTAAGCTTCCTTGAGAAAAAGATACTTGTCTGGCTGTATTTCCAGTAATTGATCTGTTCCCAACAACCGTGATCGGGTGTCAACGAGGCGAATAGAACCCGCATACAAGCTTTCTGGTGAATCAATATATAACAGGGCATCACCGTAGATATATTGAGGAATAAGCCCCGCGGTATCACGAATATTGCTTGGTCCCAGAAAAGGCAAAACCAGATAGGGACCGGTTGGAACACCCCAAAAGCCCAGTGTTTGGCCAAAATCTTCCTTGCGGCGGGGCAAATTCATTTCCGTAGCAATGTCTAGCACCCCAAACAGGCCCAGTGTTGTATTGATTACGAAACGAGACGTGTCCCGACCAGCATGAGCAAACTTGCCCTGAAGCAGGTCATTAACAATCGTCATGGGCTCCCAGAGGTTTGAAAAGAAATTGCTCACCCCGGCTCGAA
>JAIBDK010000039.1 GCA_024679435.1 Gammaproteobacteria bacterium
GTTGCCTGCCAGTTCATTGGCGACATGACCTAGATTTAGGAAGTCGATTACTTCCATTGCTTTAGCAAGGTTTGCTGATTCCTGCCGCTTAACTTCGGCAGGACTGAACCAGGCTTTAATCAATCCCTCTCCGGATTGTGATTGCGGCACCATCATAAAGTTTTCCACAACCGTCAGCCGCGAAAACTCGTGCGCAATCTGAAATGTACGGAGCAATCCTTTATGGAACAGCTCGTGAGGAGCGAGACCCGTTATGTCTTCCTCATCAAGAAAAACCTTCCCTGACGTCGGCGTATACAACCCGGCAATGACATTAAACAACGTTGTCTTGCCGGCTCCATTTGGTCCGATCAGCCCGGTAATGGAGCCCGTCTCGATGATAATTGAAGCGTCATCAACCGCCTTAAGACCTCCAAAGTGTTTGGATAAATGTTCAACTCGGATCATTTTGGTCAGGGGAGACTCTCAACGCCGGTGGTTATTGGTAAAATTATTTGCGAGCGAAACAGGTTATGAATTGGCAACACCTGGAGAGCGCGCAGCAATCAGTTAAACCAGTCTGCCAGACCGTTTTTAACCACAGGACCGATATTGAAACCCACCATCCACTCGGGCCCAAAAGGATCTGCATGCTCTATATAATGATTAACTTCCATGGAAATCTTCCAGGGCCTTCCCCCCCAAACCACAGTTTTACCGGCATTTATCTGAAGTGGAACGGTCCACTGCTCAGAATTCCAGTCATAGGTAATGATCGGACCCGAACCCACGTTCCAGCCTCCACCCGGCAGATAGGTAAATATGGGCTGAATCGTCGTGAGATTGATGTCCGTATCCCCTGACCCACCGATATCCCACTGATGATTCGGAAAAATTGCCAGGACATATTTGGGCGTCAAAACGCCATACAGAAACTCAGGCCCAAGCGTGTAGCGATCCGATCCAAGACCATCACTTGCTGTGGGTAACGAACTGACCAAACCAAAGGCAACGGTTTTTCCCGGCGCAACAGCAGGTGCATAAGCCAAATCAAAAACGATATCACCAATACCACTTTCCTCATCAAACTGACCGGTGCCGGAATTATAGATTGGCTGACCGGATAGCAGCGGGATCGCCGGGCGGAACAATATCTTGGAACCATCGTCTCGCAAAAACGGCAGGGCGGGCTGAAACAAGGAAGTAAAGCTATCCTGATCATTCGCACCGGGCAAGTCTCCTTCGAACTGTCGAAACTGACTTTTAAGGGTAAGTGTTGCCAGTGCGGTATTGGGATCCGCCAGCTCCTTAGCGATTTCATCCGCCGACTTTTCCTGAGCATTCAAACTACTTAGTAGAACGATACCAAGAAAAAAAGCCGTAACGAACTGGATTGATTGTTTAAACATTAAAATAGACCATGAGTTTGTTGATTTGGAAGGTCAAGTATATCCCAATGCAGAGGCTTTCTAATCACGGTCTTCGAAGAGCGCTAGCCAGATCGTAACCGTTTCAGTCTCTCGAGGCTTTCAGCGGGCCAATATTCCCTGCTGCTGTAGTATTCTTCAACCTCCGGAATCTGTCCGGACAATTTCACCCAATCCTGTTTGGTTGACGTATAGATATGAATATCCGGGGCAAACGCATCCGGACTTGCCAATGTGCCTACGCGAACAAAACGTATTGCATCACCTGCTCCGCCATAATTACTCCATACAGCGATTTTGCAGTTGGCACAGCGCGTGATTTTCTGACCTCGGCCACTCGCAGTGGGGGTCTGTATGACTTCCGTTTCACCGCTCGCAAGCTCAACCCGGCTCGCTTCAATCATGGCGTTTATGGCAAACGCCGACCCGGACTGCCGCTGACAATAACTACAGTGACAGCAATGGACGAACAACGGATTCCCTGTTACCCGATATCGTAGATTACCGCAAGCACAGCCACCTTGATGAATATTAGAATCAGTATCGGTCACCAGAGCAAACCATTATTAAGCTTTTCGGGAAGGCAGTCCTTCGGTGACCGGCCCATGATGCAATACCGGACTGTCCTCGGAAAAACCTGCATATCTGGGCAAATCATCGGCAATATCAAACCAGGGAATACGTTCCGGTTCAAAAGCATGAGAGGTAGGAACAAGTTTTTCAGGCTCGTCAAAAGTGCTGATGTGGAATTCAAAGAAATACCCCAGATCTCCTGCCTCACCCTCCCAGGTCAAGGGTGTACCACAATACCCACAAAATGCTCTCCCTACGCCGGGTGACGACTCATAAATTTTTCGCTGATCTCCACTAAAGCGAACCTGGTTATTTTTATAACCCGCCAGAGTGACAACGGGAGCTCCATTGTGTTTTCGACAGCTATGGCAATGACAATGTGTCACACCATGGTGATCACCGATGACTTCATAGCGCACGGCGCCACACATACATCCTCCGGTCATTGCGTATTTATCAGACATATTATTTTCCTAATTAAAATTAAACTTAACTATTTACTATTCACTGATCACGAAGACGATGGAAACAGCACCTATTGGAGCTGTTCACCCAGATTCATTTCATCTTCAGCAAACCCGGCCAGCCTGTACCATTTTCGTGCCTCTTCGATATCCTGCTCTACGCCGTTGCCTGTTTCGTACATCATCGCAAGGGTGGTCTGTGATCCAGCCATCCCCTGTTCCGCCGCCTTGGTAAACCAGGTAATTGCCTTGTTTCCATTTTTGGCAACACAGTCCCCCTCCATATACATAAAGCCCAGTCCGTGCTGCGCCCAGGGAAAACCCTGGTTTGCCGATGCGGTCATCCATTTCATCGCCTGCAATTCATTTCGCACCATGCCCAACCCGTTCTGATACATGATAGCAAGCCGATACTGGGCATCCGCATGGCCCTTTTCCGCTAAAGGCGCTAAAAGAGCGAGCGACTGAGCAAAGTTCTTTGCTTCAAAAGCGGCAATCCCACTGCTTAAATTCATTTCTTCCTGATCGGTTAACGATGCTGTCATTTTTATCGGTCCTGGATTAAAACTAGAATAACTATTCTATCTGCGTAAAATACGGATCATTCAGACTGTTTCATCCGAATACTACCGCTCGTCTTTAAAAATTCCTTCATTTGCCGCCAGCACAGCGGCTTCTACCCGAGAATGCAATCCCAGCTTTTTAAGTATCGCCTTGACATGGAGCTTCACAGTACCATCGGCAATTCCCAGATGCCGGGCAATCACCTTATTACTCTGCCCTTCCGTCAGATGCCCCAAAATTTCATATTCCCTGGGTGACAGGCAGGAAAAAATTGATTTCTCTTCTTCGTCACCTTCCTTGTCACGGTTCTGAATAATTGAAGCCAGAGTCGACGCAAGCTCCGGAGCCACCACCAGCTCACCGTTAACAACTTTGTTAAGGGCTTTCACAAAATCATCCGGATCCATATCTTTCAGCAAGTATCCACTGGCCTCATGTTGCAAACAATCCTTAAGATCCCGCGCATCATCTGACGTTGTCAAAATTAAAACCGGCATTTCGCTGTTTTGCTGCTTTATTGCCTGCAATGCCTGAACGCCATCAATTCCCGGCATTCGTAAATCGATAATGACAACGTCAGGCTGAATTTGCGACGCCCTGTCAATACCCTGTGTAGCACTGGAACACGCTGACACCTCCACACCCCTTCGCTTAAGCAGACCGCCAAGGCCTTCTCGAAACAGCGCATGATCATCAATGAGTAAAACTTTCATACTTAATTGTGTCTCCTGTGGTTCGGATACGGGCCACGCTTAATAAACGCAGAATTCCAAATCATGTCGGCGATTATTCTACATCATTATTAACAAACTCAAGACTTACACGGGTGCCTTCTCCGGGCTCTGATTCTACCCTTAATTCTGCGCCCAGAGCTTTTGCCCTTTCAGACATAATATCTCGCCCCACATGCTCACCTGTCGAATTCTCATCGTCGTCACTCATTTTTGAATCAGAATCTTCAAAACCTTCGCCATCATCCTCAACCATAATTTTGAAACGATTGGCATGGTTCCGCAACAACACTCTTACATTCGCCGCTCTGGCATGTTTTTTGATGTTCGTCAGCGCTTCCTGAACAATTCTTACCACGTCAGTTCTTCGCGCGGAGGACAGGGAGTCTTCTTTCCATTCATTCTGGAAAAAGACGCTGAGATTGGTAGCCTGACGAAGCGCGGCAATGGATCTTTCAATTTCATCCACCACCCGATGAGATTGCAGAGGCGCGCGAAATCTGCCGATCAGTGACCGCAGCTCCAGATTCGCCTGCTCTCCCTGACTCTCCAGTTTTTCCAGCTCTTCCCAGGTCATCTGTTCATTTCCCTGATGCAGCGTCTCGTCAAGAACCCTTACCTGAATTCTAAGACTTGCCAGTGTCTGGGCCAGAGAGTCATGCATTTCATTGGCCATTCTTGTTCGCTCTTCAACTAGCAACAAACGCCCGGTATCATAATCCAGACGGGCTTGCTCAATCAGAAATCCTACATGTTTCCCCACATTGTCGAGCAGCAGCTGCGCATTTTCCCCAAGCGGCTTAGCGGTGGGGATAAAAAATTGATAGGATCCCTGGACCGCATTCTTGAATTTAAGCAACACGGAAACCAGCGTCTCCCTGTCCTCTTTTTGCAAGACATCCGCTTTTACCCTGGTGTCCGCCGCATCCGGATCACTCAGATCACCTGCAAAGTTCTCTATCTGAATAGATACCGAATTTTGGTCACCCAACGAACCCGTTGACTCGGCAATCGGCTGGTCCGATACAATGCTTTCACAAAAATCCGAAATGACTACTCGAGGCTGAACAAATTTACTTTCCGGCTTCAATCCAGTGCTATCCACCAGCACCAGTTCTCCTGAGCGGACCACTCTGACCAGAGCAGCCCGTGCTCCGAGTATACCCACAACCCGATGCATATAACGCGACAGCATATAGTCAAGGTCATGACTCTGCATCGTGCTCGCCACGAGGTCATACGTCAACTCCAGAGCTTCGGCGTCGTTAATATTCATTTCAGAACATTCAGGCTGGTTTAAACCCGGGTAATTTTTTAGGCGATGGGTTCTTTGAGATCAAATCCCCCTGATCGGGAACCACACCACTCCCACCCGTCGTCGGGGAAGCAGGGCGAGATTTCGACGTTGCCATTACCTGATCCAGATATTCCTGTTCCGGAGCAACCTGTTCCGGGTCATTTGGATTGATAAAGATAAACTGGAACTCGCCGTTTTCCATTTCCACATAATCGAGAACCGCATTACTTAACAGCTCTGTACTGGTGGGCGCCACAACAACGTCAATTCCATTGGTGCGATTGTGGCTGTCATTGTGATCCGTTTCATCAAAGCCCATGGCGTAATCCAGACTGCCATCGTCAAGCCTGCGGGCAGCAACCCGCAATGACAAGCCTTCGGTTCCGGTTTCCTCCATGGACAATCGAATCTGCTTCGCCGCCGTTTTACTGACTGTAATCATAATTTGTGAAATCCGCCTTTTGACTGCATACGAGATCGTATGTATTGAATAAAATTCGGGATCCAGGGAACCCCGCTGGTATTACGTAGATGAGCATAACTGGCAAACAGGTTGTCCATCACAATGCCGTCACTGCGACCATCAATCCCGTAGCCCCGTTTCACATAATACCCGTAGCGCATTGTCGGGTCTACGTTTACCAGTTTCGAATAATGAAATTCATGGGCATTCCATCGTGTATCCACATCCACTGACCAGGGGAAATTTACGGTGGTTTGAAGTTGCACATAGCCTCTGCCTACGGGTCGGTCCTGCATTTCAACGTCTCCTGGAATTATTCCCGCCATCGCATATTTTCTACCTTTCCATACAATGCTGCGCGCCAGATACATCAACCCGCCACATTCCGCATAAACCGGCCTGCCAGATTGCCAAAAGCGCCGTATCGACTGCTTCATGGATTGATTCAATTCCAGCTGTGTGCAATGTGTTTCAGGAAAACCGCCTCCAAGATACAGTGCGTCAACTTCGGGAACAGTTTCATCCTCTAAAGGACTGAAAAAAATCACCTCGGCCCCGAGCCCCGTTAGTGCATCAAGATCATCAGCATAGTAAAAATTAAATGCGCTGTCTCGAGCTACGCCGATTTTCACAACCGAATGTATACAATTTTCAACCTGGTCAAACGGGTCTTTTTTATCATCAGCACGGGCTAATTTAATTAACGGGTTTAGATCAATCTGGCTTTCCACCTCATCGGTGATCCGTGATAAATGCGCATCTGCACAACTATCCTCTGTATTAGTGACCAGTCCGAGATGTCGCTCAGCAATAACCAGATTTTGGTCTCGATGAATCGCTCCCAGCACACTAAAATTGGTATAGTGAGCGATCACGTCCCGGAGTTTTTTCTCATGTCTTGATCCGCCTACCTTGTTCAGAATAACCCCAACGTAGCGGATATCAGGATCAAAAGCTCTGTAACCGTTCAGTAACGGTGCGATACCCCGGGTTATTCCCTGCACATCAATCACTAGAATCACACCAAGACCCAGTAACTTCACCATAGCCGCGTTGCTATCGGAGCCGTGCACATCCAGGCCATCAAACAATCCCTTATTACCTTCAACAATAGAAAGCGCTGCTTTATTACTATGAGACCGATAGGTATTCAGAATTTCGGACTCATCCTGAGTATTAAAATCGAGGTTGTAACAAGGTTTACCCGAACTGGCTGACAACCACATCGGGTCAATATAGTCGGGGCCTTTTTTAAAAGATTGAATGTCCAGCCCTCGACGTTTTAACGCCCCGGCCAGGCCCAGCGTAATCGTCGTTTTGCCTGAAGACTTATTGGCTGCGGAAATATACAGGCCGGACATATACTGACGTAATCAACATATCGAACCCCGTTACCGGATTCGACTAACCTGCTCGGTTGTCAGGTAGAAACGGTAGAATCCGTAACAAAACAAAAAGGCCGAGCATGGACAGTGAAACACCTCCCACACCCAATGCCAACTCGTAAATACTTGGGGAATAGCTGGCAACAACACCATCATAAAAACTGCTTTGCACGGTCTTACCCGGAAACAAGATCTGGGGGTAGGCCTGCCCGCCGACAATCAACACGTACAATTGCGCAAATGCCCCGACAACCGCACAGCCGGAAGCAACCAAAATTCGTCGCATAGATAGTTCAGGGCTACCGGCATAAATCACTGCCAAAGGAACTAGCCCACCGAACCCAACCTGTCCGATCCAGAAGAGTATGGTATACAGCCCGCCATCGGACAAAATAAACCATTCGACACCTTGATGCTCTGCGGAATACAAGCTGGTGAGATGGAATGCCATTACCAGAAACAATTCCAGCGCGACAAAAATGCCCAGTAGTCGCGCCAGTTTTCCAGCCGTTTCAGTTTCAAGCGCTACTCCGGACCACCGGTAGGTAAGTCGTTGCACCAGCAAAAAAACCGAGGTACCAAGGACCAGAGACAATACGATGAATACCGGTATCATCATCGCCGAATCATATAGTTCGCGAGCCACAATAAAGCCAAAAATACCGCCAGTACCACTGGTCAGAACAAATCGCCAGATGAATGCAAACAGTCCCGCTGGTTCTACATAGTGATTGAGTGATCGCTGAAACTGCACCCACAGATATACGATCACCACAGCGACAAATCCACTGTAAAGAAATATGTTCCAGGCAAATATTGACTTGAAATTATAATGAGTCATGGCAACCACCAGCCTTTCCGGCCTGCCAAGATCAAGAACCAGAACAATCAGCCCGCCCACCAATAATACGATGGCCAGCAAACCCGAGAATCGTGACCACGATTTGTAGTGGCTCTGACCAAACACCGAACTCATGGAGCCAATATTTAATGCGCCAGATGCGGAAAGAATCAGCAAAATAGCAAACACATGGGGCAACCCCCAAACCACCTGATTGTTCATCCCGGAGACCCAATGCCCATGGCTTTCCATGTGGTGCGCCGCGGCATAACCAACCGCTATCAGAATTGTCAATAAAATAATAAACAGCCGATATCCGCTATCATCGCTTTTTAAAATTCTGAAATGTTCCAGTTTAGACATTCTGGTATCGCACTCCAGTATTGAGCTCCAGGTCTTCCCGAACCTGACGCGATGGTTCGGATTTAATTTTGACGGCTATCTCGCTTGCCTTATCGTTAAGGTCGCCAAACACCATGGCGCCGTTTCCGTCAGACTGACAGGACTCGACACAGGCAGGTGTTCGACCGTTATCAATCCGGTGAACACAAAAAGTACAGCTTTCCACGGTGCCTTTGCCCCGTGGAGAATATGACTTTTGGTTGTGCAGGTTTTCATGGACGAAGGAACGCGCCTTATACGGACATGCTATCACGCAGTATCGACAGCCAATGCAGGTATGCTTGTCCACAAGCACTATTCCATCCTCGCGCTTAAACGAAGCTCCCGTTGGACAAACATCCACACAAGGGGGATTCTCACAGTGCTGACACAACATTGGCAACGAGCTTACATGCCCGGTCTGATTGTCTGTTATATCCAGTTTTCGAATCCACTGTGCATCCGTTTCGGGCCTGCCCATCCCTTCGAGATTGTGTTCTGAATTACAGCCCGAGACACAAGCATCGCAATCGCTGGCACATTTTTCTGTATCAATGAGCATGCCCCAACGGACCAGACTGGAAGCCGCATCCTCCGGTGATTTCGCCATGGCTAATTCCACAATCCGAAAGCCACCTGCAGCAGTAATGGCAGCACAAGCAGTAGCGCCCTTTAACAACGACCGGCGAGAAACTGTCCCTGACCCCGTCATTATCGATTCACCTCGATGTTATGCAGTTCGGGGACACCTGAACGTTTCACTATGGGCAGGGTCAGCTCCTGCGCTATCAATTCGCTCAGCGCCTGCTGGATCAACGCGTTGGCAGACTGAGGCAAATCCGGGGTAGTTGCATGACAGTCAAAACAATCAATGGCAACGCTGGTAAAATTATGGCACGAGGCACAAAACTGTTCCGGCGCATTGACCGGAATATAATCACCCTGATTATTTTTCTGCACATGACATTCGATACACTGATTCAGGCTGTGCTGCCGGGTCCGGATACCCTCGCGCATGGTCAGGTCACGTTGATGTAATAGAAGCTCCATATGCTGTTTGCGCATTATCTCAGTGGGCTCAACACACTGCACTCCATCAGCACGCATTTGCTCAAGCGTGTCGGCAAGCAGAGCAACCGAAAACAATAACCCGAAAACGCTCGCCATCACTCGCACAATTCGCTTGATCACCACCTGATTACAAACCTTCACCACTATGCATTCTCTTGTCTGCTGAATAGTAAGTAGTTAACCTATTTTCCCAGACCCATTTCGATATATCCCGTCGGGCAGACATCGGCGCAGATATGACAACCAATGCATTTGTTGTAGTCCGTATCCACATATCGACCCAGCGTAGACTGATCCTTCTTGACTCGGAAAACAGCGTCCTGAGGACAATAAATTACGCAGTTATCGCATTCAAAACACATTCCACAACTCATACAGCGATCAGCTTCTTTTTGTGCTGCTTCGGCATCCAGACCGGTATGTCGTTCTTCAAAATGACTGAGCACATGCTCCTGATCCGGCCCCTTTCCCTGACGCAAATTACGCGGAGTATAAGGAAAATGACCAAGAAAAAGTTTGTCCGACGCAATAATTTCATGGGCGCTGCGGTCTTCGTAATTATGCACCGCAAAATTAGATTCGGAGGTTCCCCATTCCTGCTGGTGATCATAACCCTCCGGCGCTAACTCAGCTTCCCGCAGTTTATCCAGCAGATCAAAGTGATGCACGTCCACTTTGGGGCGCTTGTCAGGCTCGACGCCTTTGAAGAAATGGTCAATGCTGTCTGAAGCAATGGAGGCCTGACCAATCGCAGTGGTCAACAAATGCGGTCGAACAATATCACCGGCCACAAAATGCCCTTCCCGATTGGGCAATTGATAAAACTTGTCGCAATCCATCAATCCCCGACCATTGTCAAATTCTTCCAGCCCTTCAAGATTACCACCCTGACCGATAGCAGACACGATCAAGTCACATTCAAGCACAAACTCCGTCCCTTCAACAGCAACCGGCCTGCCATCTTCTTCAAACTGACATTCCGCCATTTTTAGTGCACAGGCCTTGCCATTATCATCCAGTATCACTTCCACCGGGATGACGCCATATTTGATCTCCACCCCCTCATGCAGAGCGTCATCAACTTCATGATCCGTAGCCGTCATTTCAGCTCGTGGGAATAGCGAAGTGAGTGTTACATCGGCACCCTCGCGCATTGCTGCGAACGCAGAATCATGAGCAACATAACCACCAATCACTGCTTCCGGACGCTGATTCCTATTTAAATTGGTAATTTTTCCAAGACGCCGGGCTACCGATACCACATCGATAGAGGTATCACCACCGCCTACACAAATCACCTTGTCGGTGGTAGTTTGCAAGGTTCCCTTGTTAAAAGCCTCAAGAAATTTTACCCCACTCACACAATTTGGGGCGTCGGAACCAGGCACCGGCAAGGGTCGGCCTGATTGGCAGCCAACACACCACAAAATGGCATCAAAATTTTTCTCTAGGGATTCCACAGAAACGTCTTTCCCGATTCGGGTGCCGGTTTTAACCTCGATACCACCAAGATCGAGGATTCGTTGAATTTCATGATCCAGATGAGGTCGTGGCGTACGGTATCCCGGAATACCGTAGCGCATCATCCCGCCAAGTTCATCGTGATCTTCAAAAATCGTTGAACCGTGTCCTTTGCGGCGCAGCTGATAGGCCGCTGCCAAACCCGCAGGGCCGCCGCCAATAATCGCCACTTTGCGGTCGCCCAGCGGCGGTGCGAGAAAAGCATACTTTTTCTCAAACGCGGTATCACCGATAAATTGTTCCACCGCATTTATCCCGACAAAATCTTCAACCTGATTTCGATTACACCCACTTTCGCAGGGTGCAGGGCAAACCCGCCCCATCATTGCCGGAAAAGGATTCGCATCGGTGGAACGCTGAAAGGCGTATTCTTCCCAATCCATATCTGCGGGCGGTTTTTCTATACCCTTAACGATTTGCAACCATCCCCGCACATCTTCACCGGAGGGACAGCTGCCCTGACACGGCGGTGTTCTGTGCACATAAGTCGGACATTTGTCAGAATGGTCCGCGCTGAAAATTGCATCCTGCCAGTCATCCCAATTGTAGTGCCCGTCCTGGTAAGCACGGAATGTTAGTTTTTCGTCCTGGGACTCAGTGTTTTCAGTCATTGTTTTTTCGCTTCGTCAATTTCGTTTGTTTTAATTTCGTCTGTTCTAATTAAGATAGTAATGGCTAAATAGTACCGGCTTTGCTATTCAGATCGTTTCAGGTCAAGCGCATCACCCACCAGCTGGTGGACAGAAATAATCATATCCATCCCCATGTCGTAGTAGGGCAACACCTTGGTAAATTGGCTTTTGCAGATAGCACAGATCGCGGCCATATGTGTAACGCCGTGCTCTTCGATAACTTCATGGAGTGCCTGAACTCGCGGCATGGCACCTTTGACCCTCAACTCGACCAGA
>JAIBDK010000284.1 GCA_024679435.1 Gammaproteobacteria bacterium
AAGTCAACAAGGAAGAAACACAGGAGATCGGGAAATCCCACCTTGCCAGAATCCGGGCCGGATTAAGTAGCAGAATGACCTAGTCGCAATGTCATCCTGAGCGCCAGCCGAAGAACCGCCAAAAGTTATCCCAAGTCTGAGTCAGGGTTGCGTTAAGAGATCTTTACGCAACATTCAAAACAACATCAAGAAGCGTCAGAAGAACACTTTTAATGTATTATTTTTTCCAGCACCATTTCAGGAGTCAAGTCATTCAGACAATTGAAATGACCGAGGGGACATTCGCGTTTAAAACACGGGCTGCATTCCAGATTCAAGCTTAACCGGTCACAGTGATCAGTGAGCGGTGGGGTAAACGAATCACTGGACGAGCCATACAGAGCAATGACATAGCAACCCACAGCCGCAGCAACATGCATAAGACCAGAATCGTTAGTAACCACATAGCGGGCGCAGGACATCAGGTCGATTACTTCGCCAAGGCGGGTCTTTCCACATAAATCTATACACACATTTCTGCAAAGCCGGTTTATTTCATCAGCTGTTTCGACATCTTTCGCAGATCCGAATATCCACACATCCCAGCCCTCAGATTTCTTCTGTCGAGCCACTTCGGCAAAATGCTGCGCCGGCCACCGCTTGGCCGGTCCGTATTCTGCACCGGGGCACAGCGCTATAACCGGATTGTCCAAAGACAATCCAAAGCTTTTCAGCGCAACATTCCTTTCGCTCCGGTTTATCTGAAGATCAGGGAAAGGGATTGCAGCAGGTATCGATTCGGACTTGCGCAATCCCAGTGCAACATAACGCTCCACGTTAAGGGGAAAAGCCAATTTATCGAGTTGACGAATATCATTGAGCAACCCCCAACGTTGCTCACCCAAATAGCCCGTCCGTTTGGAAATACCGGCAAACCAGGGAACAAGAGCGGACTTTAACGATCCGGGCAGCACAATAGCCTGATCGAAGTTTTTATTTTTTAACTCACTGCCCAATTTTCTACGCATACCCCACTGCAGTGCGCCGTGACCAACGGGCATTTCAATGTTTCCTGCCACCTCAGGCATGCGATCAAGAACAGGTTCACTCCACGCCGGTGCGAGCACATAAATGCCGACATCCGATTGGTTAGCTTTGATAACCTTGAACAGACTTTGCGCCATTACCATATCGCCGACCCATGAGGGACCGACTACCAGAATGGAATGATCTGCTGGATCGCCGGAAACAGGGAACGTCTTTTTGTTATCCATTTAAGCAGCGTTATCCTAAACTGTGCGCACAATCAGATACAAAGTTCGGTAAATACAAAAACCGGGCCGACTCCAAAGCCCGGCTTTGCAAAGATCTAGTGATGTGAGCCCGCCGGACCCTTGAGAATGTACAACGTTCCACAGTAGGGGCATCTTTCCCGGCTACTATTCTCAATAGGAAGAAATACTTTAGGATGCGAATCCCAAAGACGTTTGCCCGGCATCGGACAATGCAGCGGCAGATCTTTTGCAGTGACTTCAACCTGCTCACTGGCATTGGGGGTATCCAATAATTTGTCTTCGGGTATTGTTGACTGGTTGTTATCAGACATAGGTTAGCCATCCTTCATATTCTGGAATGCGACCATGAACCGCATCAAAAAAACGGGTCTGGATTCTTTCGGTAATAGGTCCGCGAGTGCCACTACCAATTTGTCGATTATCGAGCTCACGAATCGGGGTTACCTCGGCAGCGGTCCCGGTGAAAAAAGCTTCATCACAGATATAAATCTCATCCCGTGTGATACGTTTTTCTACCAGCTTCAGGCCTTCATCCTCGATAATCTTATTGACAGTGTTTCGAGTAATCCCGTCCAGTGCCGAAGTCAGATCCGGAGTATAAATCACACCATCACGAATAATAAAAAGGTTCTCACCACTTCCTTCCATTACGAAGCCACTGGTATCCAGCAATAGCGCTTCATCATAACCCGTATCGATAGCTTCCTGGAGAGCGAGCATGGAGTTGATGTAGTGGCCGTTCGCCTTTGCCCTGCACATACTTACATTTACGTGATGACGGGTGTAGGATGATACGCGCACGCGGATTCCCTTTTGCATGTTCTCTTCACCCAAATAGGACCCCCATTCCCAGGCAGCTACAATTAAATGAGTGCGCAGATTATCGGCGCGAATTCCCATACCTTCCGAACCGTAGAAAGCCATTGGTCGGATATAGCAGGCTTCGAGATTATTTTGGGTCACTGCATCAATCTGAGCCTGAGACACGGTAGCCTGATCATAGGGTATTTTCATGCCAAGAATATGAGCCGACCGAAACAAACGATTGGTATGTTCCTCAAGCCTGAAAATGGCGGTGCCCTTTTCTGTTTTGTATGCACGCACTCCTTCGAACACCCCCATTCCATAATGCAGGGTATGCGTAAGAACATGGGTCTGTGCTTCGCGCCAGGGAACCATCTTGCCATCCTGCCAAATTACCCCATCGCGATCACTAAATGACATCAAATTTTCTCCAAATCCTGATTATTAATAAACTCTAAACTGTTGTTTGCCATACTGACCGTAAATTGAATTTCATTTTAAAGATCAAATCCTCTGTCTTATAGCTGCCTGACACGTAATTAAATCACTTTTGGGGTCTTGTCAACCAAAAGTCTGTTTCCAGACATCAATGACGTCGTTTCGATTGGTTAGCAATTCATCCTGAGCAGCCAGAACAGGAAGATCCATCAACTTTAAATCCAGCGACCGTCGCAGATAAACCCGATAACTATCAAACAGTTTTTTTCCTGTTAGCCTGGAAATCATTCCAAGGTTCACAAGGGCTGAAATCGCCTCCTGGGTCGTTCTCGGAGCAAGCAATGCGGGGTGATTGCGGGCATGCAACAAGATCCAGTACTGGATAAGAAATTCAATATCAACAATCCCGCCTTCACCGAGCTTGATATCATACACCCTGTCCGTAGACTGACAATTGGCTTCTATCATCCGGGTTCGCATCTCGGTAATATCGGTCCGCAGCGTATTGCTGTCTCTCATCAGATTTAAGATAGTATCTCTAACCCGTTCAAACTTTTTACTGAATATGGATCCGCCTACTACCGTCCGGGCTCGAACCAGCGCCTGATGCTCCCAGGTCCAGGCATTCCTTAACTGATAATCCAGAAAGCCCGCCAAAGAAGTAACAAGCGTTCCGCTTCGCCCACTGGGCCGCAGGCGCACGTCAATCTCATAAAGCTGGCCTGCATGCGTTTGAGTTGAAAGCAAATGAATAAAACGTCGACCCACACGGCCATAAAAATGCTCTGCTTCAGCTCGAGAAGCGGGACTGCAATCCGGACTCAGTTCAAAACAGACAACCACATCAAGATCAGAGTGATAGCCCAGTTCGCTACTGGCGAATTTACCATACGCTATAACCCCGGCTTCACACTGTGGATCTGGTAACTTGCGGGCCGCATATTTTTTTGCGTCGCTGAATACGTGCCGCAACAAAACTTCGGCAAGCAACGTCAATGCACGGTGCACATCTTCAACCTCAAGCACTCCGGACACGTCCGCCGCCGCAATTCGCAGAACCTGAGCATGATGAAATTCCCGCAACCCGTTCAGCCGTCCTTCCTCATCACCTTCTTCCAGTTGATCAAGTCGATGATCCAACTCTTCCTGTAAATCGGTCTCAATACGATTACGAATATCCACCAAAGGATTAAGCAATTCATCAAGAATCACTGGATGCTGTCCGATATGCCTGGAAACCCAGGCACTCGCGGCGCAAAGATGCAATAGTTGACTCAATGCGATGGGGTTTTCGATCAACAGCGAAAGGTATGCCGTTCTCCTGCCAATCGACTCAAGTATCGCGATAAACGACGCGATGGCACGTTCAGACTCAGCGTGCTTTGCGGCTTCTACCAACGCCAGCGGAACCAACCTGTCGATCCGGTCTCGCTCAATTCCCGAAAACGCCTGATAGAGTCGCCCTGCGCGAAACCCCGAAAGCAGTTTCGGTGTTGGCTCAGCATTA
>JAIBDK010000389.1 GCA_024679435.1 Gammaproteobacteria bacterium
ATCCAGTCCATCACCATTCCTGAGCAACGCTACCATTACGCAAGTCGGAACGTCGACTTTATCCAGAAATACATATTCCCAGGTGGTTTCCTGCCCTCTGTTCAATCTATGCTCGAAAATACCGGCAACGAAACCAGACTCCAGCTTGAGGAAATCAGCAACATAGGGATCGACTATGCTGAAACGTTGGCGCACTGGAGAAAAACGTTCCTCGAATCAAGAGAAGATGTGAAAGCCTTAGGGTTTGACAACCTGTTCATTCGCCTTTGGGAATTTTACTTTTGTTATTGTGAGGGCGGATTTAGGGAAAGATCGATTGATACGGTGCAGGCAGTATTTCGCCGTGTTTAACCGGCAAAAAATCATGGGGGGAATCGCTAATGTCGGTTGAAAGGAACTTTCTTCGTGACTTGCTAATTAGCGCCATCTGGTTCAAGGTTTCCTGGTTGCTATGCGTTTACCACTCCAATGTCGCCGCCATATTGGTCATTCCCATCACTATCATGATCCACACATGGATAATTCCTCTGACCCAAAAACAGTGGTTGTATGCTCTGTCGGTCACCGCACTTGGCATTGGTTTCGACACTTTTCTGGCGTTCATGGGCATTGTGATTTTTCCGGGAAATGGTATCCTCCCGCCACTATGGTTAACCACGATTTGGTTCGTCTTCGGTACGCTGATACCAGTTGCACTTACGCTCGTGATAAACAGGAAATTTCTTTTTATAATCCTGTCCGGAATTGGTGGCGTGCTCAGCTATACTCTTGGCAGCTCGATTAGCCCTGTAAATTTGAATCCAAATTTTTATCTTGCCATGATTATGCTATGGATAAGCTGGATGGCGGCGGGTTACCTGCTACATCAACTATATAATATGATGCTCCACAACAGAAAAAAGTCTTATGCCTAAAACGAAAACCCTGACCCTCCTTTTCATTGCAGTTTTAACCGCTGGCCTGGTTAAAACCGGGTTAGCAGGCGACTGCGCAGCGCCGCCCCCGGGAGCCAAAGGATACAGCGTCATTGGTGATGCCTTTGACGCCTCCGGAAAATGGCTTTACTCTGAGCGTCTGGTCTATCAGCATGCCGATAATGGCGGGCAGCTCACGACCCTCTACTCACTGCCTGACAATACGCCTCTCGCGATAAAAGAAGTCGACTTCATATGTAATCCAACCTCACCCGAATTTATACTTACTGATCTTGAGACCGGATATGTTGAGGGGGTACAAAGGATAACCGATGAAAATCAAGTATTTAGCTATCAAGGCGATATTAAAGAGAAGCTTGATGTTCCGGACGGGATAAATATCTTTGATGCCGGGTTCGACAACACCATCAAACTTCATTGGGATACATTGATAAGCGGAGAATCGCTTAAGGTTAATTATTTGTTTGCACGAGATAACAAGTTTCTTACGCTACGGCTTAAAAAATCCGAATTACCCGAAAGTATAGATTTAAATGCCAATCCAGGTGACGTGTTTTTCAGAATCAGCGCCAACAACCTGATCTTCAGGATGCTGTCCAGACCCTTGTTTGTCGGATATGACCAGGACACGCGCACTTTGAAATACTATGCCGGCCCTTCAAATTTGCCGATGATGGAAGAAGAAAAGAAAATACTGATTCGCTACAGAAACAGCGAACCTTTGACAGCCCAGCAAGAAAGCTGATTGTCGGCTGCAGCAAGCTGATCAAGAATATCCGGCACGCACCAAATAGTTAAACCGCGTTCCCTTTTATTCTCCTGCATTAGTTTAGTTCAAGAAAATAACAGTGCAGTATTAAGATAGTCAAATCAGCCACCGTCTGATCAGCATAATAGCCTGATCAGCGTAATAATAGCCGAGCCCAGTTTTGATATGGGCGCGCAATTCTGGAAACCGCATTCCGCGCGTTAAATTTGTCTATAATAAACTCATGCGGCCAACACTGTCGAATACCCCGGATTTCAAAAAAAAGTTTGAAGCTATGGAAACAAAAAGTCTCCAATTGCCCTCAGAAAGTTATACCGATCCTGCATATCATAAACTTGAGATGCAGCACGTTTATGAATCCTCATGGGCAGCCATCGGATTTGCTTCAGAGTTTCAGACCGGCCCCGAGGCAAAACCGGTGACCTTTCTTGGAAAAGCACTACTGGTTACTCAAAATGCTCAAGGGTCTATTCGTGTTTTTGAAAACGTCTGTCGTCATCGTGGACATTTACTGATAGAACAAAAACAACATGGCAGAAAGCTACTCACTTGCCCTTATCATGCCTGGTGTTACGATCTGGACGGCAGATTTGTAAACGCTCCTTATTGGGATGGCTCCAAAGGCTCATCACCCGATCCAGAGACGAAAGAAAAAATGGGACTAATTCCAATCCGTTTCGAAATCTGGTACGACGTTATTTTTGTGAATCTTGACGGACAGGCCAAATCATTTGATTCCTTTAGCGAAGGTCTGGAATCGCGCTGGGGCACATTCCGACCTTCCTCTTTACTGCATAATTTCAGTCAAAAGAATTTTTCGGTTGATGGGAACTGGAAGCTGGCGGCAGAAAATTTTCTCGACAACTACCATCTACCCTGGATTCATCCTGAAATAGGAAGTTCCGTGGAAGCTTCGCTAGGTCTGGCGGTAAAGGATATGAGGCTTTCCAAAAACATCATTGGCTTTTCCCACCCCACCGCAGGACAGGAAAAAGGTAAAACCGATAAAGCTTTGCCGAACTGGCCTGATCTAGCACCCTCAGAAGCAATGCGGCAGGATCTTTTTTTTATGATGCCTAATATCTGCTTTGTAAT